>JBEGTV010000001.1:0-26693 GCA_041179225.1 Deinococcota bacterium
CGCTCGGTGGGCGCGGCGCAGTCCAATCTCGGCGGGGAAACCCGCGTACTTCAGGGCGTGCGCTCGAGCCGCGCCTGTGCCACCTTCAAAGCCCGAGAGCGTAATTACATCTGCGCCAGCTTTGGCGATACCGACGCAGATTGTACCAATGTCGGGTACGACGGGGACTTTGACGCAAACTTTAGCGTATGGGTTAATGGTTTTCAGTTCTTCGATCAACTGGGCGAGGTCTTCGATTGAGTACAAGTCGTGGTTATTGCTTGGCGAGATTAAATCCACGCCTTGGGTGGCATGGCGGGCTTTTGCCACTTTTGCTGTCACTTTAGAACCGGGCAAGTGTCCGCCTTCGCCGGGTTTTGCACCTTGACCAATTTTAATTTCAATAAAGGCACTCGAGTTCAGCATTTCCGAAGAAACCCCAAAGCGCCCAGATGCCACTTGCTGACCACGCCAACGGGTGTACTGCCCAATCATGTCGGCAATTTCGCCGCCTTCGCCGTTCATGCTGACCATATCAAGGCGCTTAGCCGCTTCTGGGTACGCCCTAAACGCCGTTTCGCCTTGTGAACCAAAACTCATGGCACTAATCACAAATGGCAAACGGTGCGAACCTGCACTGATGTCCACTTCTTCTGCCGAGCGCATTTCATCTTCGGTGGCAGGACCAGATAAACCCTTGACCTCGAGCAGATTACGGGCTGCGACTGGAAACTCGAGTTCTAACGCCCGAATTCTACCTGTGTAATCTGTGGCGGCAATTTCGCCGTTGGCGGCGGCGGCAGCGTGTTTATAGACACGGGTGTTCAGACGGGCATCGCGCTCGAGTGAAGCCCCGCCGAGTGTCCAACGATGACGACGATCCTGCATGGTTTTCTCGAGGTCGGTCATGCCGTAACCCGCATTTTCAGAAGCCAAGAAGCTCTTGATGCCGAGTTTATCGGCTAAATCTGGTTTTAAGCCAATCGCTGCAAAAACCCGTCCGTAACCACGCAATTCATGGATTCCCATTGTAGACATGACTTTTTCTACGCCTTTGGTCAGTGCCGAAACAATTTTATCGGCTGATTGTTTATCCGCACCCGAAAACGCCGCCAGCAACAACCAAGGTTCAACCGCATCTGCGCCCAGCCCAAGTAACATCATGATGTCATGCAAATTGCGAACTGCCCCGCTCGAGACGATTAAACTGGTTTGACGACGATAGGCTAAACCATCGGAATTGAGGTTTTCTAAGGCTTTATTGGCTTCGGCAATACTTAAACTTGGGTCAAGTGGCATATTGCCAGAGCGGTACACCAATCTGTCCTCGAGAATAATCAGTTCTGCGCCGCTATGGGCAGCTTTAAGGACTTCTTCGCGTAGACGGTCAAGGGCTTTTTCGAGCGGTTCTGGGAAATTATTGTCTACTCGTAACTCGAGTTTAATTCGCACGGTTTTTAAGTGGCTCTCGAGTTCCAGCAGGGTCATTGTGCCGTGCTTAACTGCCGTCTCAGAATCAAGCGGAATAATTGGGGTGATGAGTTCACAGATTTGCCCAGCGAACTTGCCATTGGGCAAGGCGCGTTTACCCAGCACCACCCGAGTGCTGAATTGTTCGATTTCGCGTTCACGGTCAATGGCGGGGTTGGTCACGACTGCCACGGTTTCTTTGAGGAATTCTGCCAAGTTTGGTTTTGGTTCGCGCAGTGCCGCAATTGGTCCATCAAAACCTAGGCTCGAGATGGGTTCGTTGCCCTTTTCTGCAAGCGACTTGACATATTCTTCGTCCCATTTTTCCCAGCCGAACGCCGCTAACGCCGCCGCACTCGGGACATGAACTTCGGGGTCAAATTCGGGCATGTTGTTGGGGCGCTCTAAAGGACCCGAGACATGCGCCCGAGCGCCGACCACCACTGCACTGCGGTTATGAACTCGCTCGAGCAGCACCCGTTGTGCCTCGAAATGCGGCATCGGTTGAACACCATTGGGGCGGATGGTACAGAGCATCTTTTCGCCTGGAGCAAGTGGGCGTGGGTCGCCAACGAACACACCCAAGGGAATCACACCGCGTTCCGAAGACCAAAAAAATTCTTTTTCCGATTCGCCAAACCAAAGCGGACGTAAGCCCAGTGCATCCACACTAAAAGCGCATTCGTTGCCAAAGCGCATCACCAGCGCCGCAGGTCCTTGGGCAAGTGGTCCGAGTTGTTGCCTGAAACTCATGTAGGCATCTTGCAAGGCTGGACTAAAGGTTTTAATTTCGCCCAGCACTGGTGGGAAAGCCATTTCTAAAGATTCATATAAACTGAGTCCCTGACCACAAATTAAACCCTCGAGAAGCCGATTTAAGTCCTGTGAATCCGACCCGCCCGTTCTCGAGATACCAAGAAAATCCAGTTCACGGCGCAGGCGTTCAATGGTGTTGATTTCGCCATTGTGTCCAAGCAGCGTAAAAGGTTGAACTTGCTCGAAGGTAGACATCGTATTGGTGCTGTAGCGGTTATGCCCAATAGTACAGACCGATTCAAAATCCGAACGACGCAGTTCTGGGTAGTACCGATCAAGAATATCGGCTGCACCACGCACTTTATAGACAACTGTATGCTGACTTAATGAAACCACATGAACAGGCAGGGCATCCTCGAGTTCAAGGGCTAAGTTAAAAAGACTGGTGGCTCGAGCGGCTTCGGTTTCACCAGCCACCACACCTGCCACTTGGTAAAAAGCGGGTTCGGAAATCGCAGCCACAGGACCTAGCACACTGCCATGTGTTTGCCCACGACGCTCTAAAATCACTCGAGTGCCAAATTTCATGGTGTTGGCACGAATATGGTCTAGCACATCCCGAGGGTTGACATTGACTGGAATAAACAAATGGGCAATAAAAAAACCCGTTTCGTCCACGGTACTGGCTTCCAGACCCGCTTCGGTTAGCCAAGCCTTCCAGAGTTTTTTTGGAATATCGGTTTGGATGCCGCAACCATCGCCCTCGCCGCGTACCTCGCCGCTTCGGTGCGCCATTTGGGTCAGGGCTTCAAGGGCGCGTTTAACATTGCCATGACTGGGAAAACCTGTTTTACGGATTGTACCAATTACCCCGCAGGCATCGCGTCCAACACCTTCATGCAAGGCATTGGGGATGGTTTGACGCAAGCGTTTGCGTTCGTGGGTGCGGTGTAAAGACTCGAGTTTTGGTTTTCTCATAACACTGAGCATAGTCAACAATTACTTGGGATGTCAAGAATTATAAACTAAAAATGATAAATTTATTCAACAATTTTTTTATTTTAATTCTTAAAACATTTTTACTGAACAAACCAATTTGAATAATCCTTAAACAAACTAACACAGTTTTGCAAAATGTTAAATTTATTTTTAACTGGTATTCTATAGATCAACTGTACCAATATCAGTACAATTGAAGTGCCTTTCCTACCCAAACGATTCATTTGTAATTTAATGCCATGCCACATCAGACTTTTAGAGTAGAATCCGTATTCAAAATAAATTGTCATTGTAATTGACAACATTGGAATGACTTTTAGTACCAACAGTCAGTCAATCACTTTTAGCTTCGTAAGACCATAAATTAGTCTCGAGTTTCTTATAACTTACCCTTCGTGCTGGGCAAATCGTTATGGGTAACTCGAGTGGCTTGAAACACGGCTCGAGCCAAGGCTTTTACAATCGCTTCAATCACATGATGGGCTTCTCTGCCTGTTAAAACACGAACATGGACAGTTGCTTGGGCATGGTTGCAAAAACCACGCAGGAATTCACGCAAATGAAAAATGTTAAAACCACCAGCATCACCAACAATTTGTAATTCCTCTGGACGAAACTCGAGATGAGCGCGTCCAGAAAAATCGAGTACCACATGAGCAAGTGTTTCATCCATTGGCACAAAAGACGAACCGTACCGCTCGAGACCCGTTTTATTCTCAAGTGCCTTAGCAAATGCCATGCCAAGTGTAATTCCACAATCTTCAATTAAGTGATGCGTATCTACTTGTAAATCTCCCGTGGCAGTTACAGTTAAACCAATTCGAGCATGGCGTTTGAATGCGTCTAACATATGATCCAAAAACCCCAAGCCTGTTTCTAGTTTCCCAGTCATAGGTGCGTCTAAATCAAGGCTTAAAAGGATTTGGGTTTCTAAGGTATTGCGTTCAACTGTGGCGGTTCGGTTCATGGATTCATTGTAACTCGAGGCGAGCAAAGGTCAAAACTGCAAACCCTCCCCTGATGGTCAAGAAGCGACCATGCCCGAAGGTGCGCGTATATGGTTAAGAAGCGACCATGCCCGAAGGTGCGCGTATATGGTCAAGAAGCGTGCTTTGAGCTTCCAGTCAGTTGGGAGAGGATTTACGAATAGGTTATTCTCGAGCAACAGGGTTTTACTTCGCTGGGTTTAAGTAGACACTAATAGTCCGATTTTTTGGCAAGTTCGCAGTTTTCCCAAAGGTGGTAAACCCAGTTTGTGCGACACTATAGGTATACTCGCCTGCGTCTACACCAATAAATGAAATCATGGTCGCGGTTTTACCTTTGAATGGAATGACTGCACTGACTGGCTCTGGGGTGGCACTCGAGCCTGTTAGGGTGACAGTAGCGGCTTGGGTTTTAGGATTGGTCAGAATAAAACGCAGTTTGCACGGACACACAGGAGCAGTTGCGCCTTTGGGAGCAATGTTGAGGGTATAAAGTGCGCCAGTTGTTTTGCCCTCTGGTCGCACCAAATAATCAATATCGCCTGTATTGGTTGGCGTGACTTTATACGTCCATTGTCCATCGGCGGCGGCTGTTGCGCTACCTAGTACCTTGCCCGCCTCGAGAACCTCGAGTTTGGTGTTGGCTGGCGCAAGCCCAGAAAGTGCAAATTCATCGGCGGCTAAGAACCCATTGGCATCTTTTAATTGCGGGGTGAAAATGTTGATACCTTCGCCTTCTGCCATGGCTTGTAAGCCTTCAAATGGAGCTTTGAGGGTCAGGTCTAATGGCGCACTCTCGAGCGAAGCGACTTTGCCATCAAAGGCTTTGGCGACAACACTGACCGAACCACTAGGTAAACTGGTGTCAAATTTCCAATTGCCATTCGCGTCCACATCTGCCACACCAACCACTTGACCATTCACAAAAACCTGTACTTTGCTGTTCTTCGCGCCTGTTCCCTCAAGGGTTCGCACCCCAGAAGCGACTGCCCCAGTAATCGGTACAATAGTCGGTGCGACCAAAGACACAGCATTCCAGTTCATAAAACCAAAAGCGGCTGCACCAGCCAGCAACAATGCTCCAGCCGCCTTAACAGGATGAAATGGATAACCCCTAGCCATTAATGACCACCTACTTTGTGTTGTAAAGCGACAAGTTCAGCACTGACTTTAGCAAGCTCGGATTTTAATGCTTCGTTGGATTTATTGGCATTGGTACGCCAAAGAAAATGATCATAAATTATTTCTAGGACAAAAAAAGTACCTGCCCCAAGTAAAAAAACACCTAAGTATTCCATTTTTTGCTCCCTTTAATGCTGCTCGAGTTTAGCGCGTAACTCAAGAACTTCGCGTTGCTTGGTCAGTAATTCATCACGTAAATCATCATTGGTGATACCTTGGGCGGGTTGCGAACCGTTCCATTTGACCACATCGAGAAGCCACCCAACCACCCAAGCGATCAGACCGCCCAGAAAAAACACTGCTATTAACTGCCATGCACTCATGGTTTCCTCCACTGCTCAAACCTTAGCTCAAGCGGTCATAGTCTAGCAGGGGAGAGGGCGACATGGCAAAAAGATTAAATTGACTCGTTTTTGATTCTGTTTCAAGCTAGAATGTAAGCATGAATCCTTTCTTCTTTCTTCGTTGCGCGGCAGCGCCACCACCTCGAGAAACCGTTTTTAGGCTCGAGTGTGGGGGTACTTGTGTCTATTCTTGGTGAACCAATTGCATTGGAGCGTCCTGTAACTTGGGTGGCATTGGTTGGTTTTATGGGAACAGGCAAAAGCCGAATTGGTTGGGAATTATCTCGGTCTTTGGCACTGCATTTTTTTGATACCGATAAAGTCATTGAAAAAGTCGCGGGTTTAACTGTCGCACAGATTTTTGAAGCGTATGGCGAACCAACCTTTAGGGCGTATGAATCCGAAACAGTCGAGCGCTGTATTGCCCTAAACGAAGCCGTGATTTCTTGTGGTGGTGGAACATTTAATAACCCAGAAAACCGCGCTAAACTCTTGGCTCGAGGTCCTGTGGTGGCGCTTTGTGCCAGTCCAGAAACAATTCTTGAACGTACCAAACGCAGCCCAAGGGTTCTGCTGCAAGTCCCAGACCCACTTGGCAAAATTCGGGAATTGCTCGAGATTAGAAAACCCTTTTATGACCAAGCCCCTATTCAAGTTTCCACCGATGGACGCTTGCGCCGCGAAGTGGTTCAAGAAATTGTCGAGAAACTCGAGTTGTGGCATGAAAAACAAGTCGAGGCGTATGTCTGAACTTTTATCGTGCTTATCACTTTTTTTTACTGCTGGACTTGGCTCGGTGCGAATCAAGGCGTTAATTGAGCATTTTGGAACTGCCGAAGCGGTCTTAAGTGCCAAACTCCTCGAATTACGGCAAGTGCGTAGTTTAGATGCAGCCAGTATTGCTGGAATTGGCGCACAAGCCAGTCGTCAACGTGCTGAAGCTGAACTAACTCGAGCCGACAAAATGGGTTTGACTTTACTGGGTTTAACCGACCCCTGTTATCCCGAAAGTTTAAGAGCTATTTATGACCCGCCGCCAGTCCTGTGGGTACGCGGCGAAGTCAGTGCCTTAAAGAATTTAACAGGAGTCTTGCCACGCAGTATCGGTGTGGTTGGCACTCGCAAAGCCAGCACCTATGCCAAGGCCTTCACCCAAAAACTAGCGCACGATTTAGCTTTGGTGGGAGTAACAGTCGTCTCTGGGTTAGCCAGAGGGATTGACACTGTGGCACACACGGCTGCCGTGGATGCTGGAGGCTCGAGCATTGCTGTACTGGGTTGCGGTGTGGACACGATTTATCCATCGGAAAATAAAGCCTTGTCCGAACGCCTAACCGTGATTTCTGCTTATGCCCTAGGCACGCCACCCAATAGCTACAATTTCCCACCACGCAACCGAATTATCGCTGGGCTATGCAGTGGTAGCGTGGTCGTCGAAGGCGACACTGACAGTGGCGCAATGATTACGGCGGTGGCAGCCCTCGAAGCGGGACGCGAAGTTTTTGCTGTCCCCGGTAGAGCCGGCGACCCATTATCTAAGGGACCCCACAAACTGATTAAAGAAGGTGCGACCCTAATAGAATCAGCCGCCGATGTTCTCGAGAATTTGCGTTGGACAGCCGCGCTACCCCGCCTTGCTCCAGAACTCGAGGGCGACGAAGCAACCATTTATAAAGCCCTAAACGGCGAAATGTTATTAGATGAACTCTGCCAAAAAACTGGTTTTATCACCCCTCGAGCCACGGTTGCCCTGACCATGCTGCACCTGAAAAACATGATTCTTGAGTTACCTGGTGGGCGCTATAGTAAGAACTAAGGCTTTGAATAAGATAGTTCTCGAGAAACCCTTGATTGTACCAAGGCAAGAAACGGTAGACTGTGCAACATGAAAACTTTTGGAGTGGCACTACTTGGCTGCGGACGCATGGGCATTGAACACGCCCGAACCCTGATTGGTATTAGTAACGCTAAAGTTGTGGCAGTCGCCGATCCGTTTGAGGCTTCCCGAGCGGCAGCTAAAGCCTTAACTCGAGCCGAATATGATTTTGCTAATCCCGAAGATGCAATCCATGCCCCCGGTGTGGATGCGGTACTGATTGTCACCCCAACCCCGACTCATGCGACCTTAATCGAAACCGCAGCCCGAGCAGGCAAAGCCATTTTTTGTGAAAAACCCGTAGCACTCGAATTAAATCGTACCAAATCGGCGCTCGAGGTTGTACAAAAAGCAGGTGTGCCTTTTCAAATTGGCTTTAATCGGCGTTACGACCCAGCTTTTATTGTGGCTAAACAAAAATTATTAAACGGCGAACTAGGTACAATCCGCCAATTCAGAGCCGTCGGACGCGACCCAGCCCCACCGAGTCTCGAGTACCTAAGCATGAGCGGTGGACAATTTTTAGACCAAGCCGTACATGACCTAGACATTGCAAGGCACTTGGTGGGCGAAGTCGAAGAAGTGATGGTTTGGGGAACAGCCCATAATCCAGACATTGCTGCTCTAAATGACTCAGACACCACCACCACCATGCTGCGCTTTGTAAATGGTGCAATTGGGGTCATCGAAAACTCGAGAACCAGCACTTACGGTTATGACATCACCACCGAGATTTTTGGCACAAATGGCAAATTGGTCTTGGATGCCACACCTAAAACCCCAATTTGGCAATACGGACAAAATGCCAGTGGTGCAGGACAACTCAGCGCGGATCATTACAATTTTTTTATGGACAGATTCAAAGAAGCCTATAAACTTGAGCTAGAAGCTTTTTTTAAGTGCTTAGAAGAAGGCGTAAGCCCAAATCCAAGTGCTGAAGATGCCTATGAAAGTCTGCGCTTAGCCGTAGCGGTTACGCGGTCATACCAAGAAAAACGCAGTGTGAAACTCGAGGAAATTGTTTGAATTAGAAGCTGCCAATCTAAACAAAAAGCCGCACTGTCACAGTGCGGCTTTTTGTTCTTCGTTTACTTCGGTTCGTTCAAAATCGTGATGCGCCCTTCGACTTTGGCATCAATGGTTTTTAAGGCTTGGAAGTATTCAGTCATAACACTGTAATCAGGTAAATAGGTGTCTATGCGTGTTCCTTTGGCGTTCTTTAAGGAATTAAAGCCGTCGCCACCAGCCGCTATAAAGTTATTAACCACAACTTTATAGGTTTTGCTGTCTTCAAGGACAACAAATCCATCTTTGGCATTGCCAGTTTCGACTTTTGTAATTCTCGAGCCTGGCTTTTGGGCTAGGTCAAAGGTGTAACGCAATCCTGAAACTTGTAAGAAACGTCCGCCGCCTGCTTCCCAAGTAGATACGCCATTCTCGAGTGAAGCACGGACTTCTGCGCCTGTTAAGTCCATTACAAAAAGGGTGTTACCGAACGGTTGAACATCAATCAGTTGCCCTTGAGTGACCGCCCCAGCTTCGATACTAGCGCGAACACCACCACCGTTTTGAAATGAAATCGTGGTGTTGTAGGTGCGGGTTTTCCAAAGGTTCGCATCGGCAATCACGTTACTTAGATTGGTTTCGCGTTTGCGGACATCGGCACGATCACCATTTAAGCGTACAGCAGCAGTGCCAATCACATTGCGTCTAAAGGCTTCGATAGGCACTGTGAAGGCTTTGACCGTAGCAGCCAGTCGTGCATCGGATTTGAAGGCATTGGTGACTGGTATTGGTGTGCCTTTCCAAAATTGCGGTGTACCATCGGCGAGGAATGTAACGCGCATACTGCCGTAAACCTTGCCCCATTCCCAGCTTTGCAAAACCAGAATGTTTTTGCCAGCCGCATCTTTTAAGACTGTTGGGTAATTGCCTTCGGAAGTGGGTAAGCCATTGCCCTCGAGTTTACCAAGTGGGGTGTGTGAATGACCACCAACAATTACACCAACCCCAGTTAGTTCTTTAGCCAGTACAACATCTTTGGAGTACCCAAGGTGGCTAAGCAAAATAATTTTTGTTACACCAGTGGCGCGTAACCTGTCCACTTCGGCTTGTACCGATGTTCTAGGGTCAAGGAATTTAACTTTATCGCCGGGGCTGCTGGTGATTGGGGTATCTGGTGTGGTCACGCCAACAATCCCAACTTTTTGCCCTTGAACCTCGAGAACCGTAGATTTTTTGAGAATATCTTTAAGTAATGGCTCGGCACTGGCATCCACATTGGCACTGACCACAGGAAAAGTTGCATTCTTAATGTAATCGGCAAGCGGGGCTGCGCCACCATCAAATTCGTGATTGCCAATGGTTTGGGCTTGCACCCCAAAAGATTCCATATAAGCAAGATCGGCAAGTCCTTTGTAAATCATGCCGTAAATCGTGCCAGTAAAGACATCACCAGCATCCACCACAATTGGATTAACCGCGCCTTGTTTAAGGGTTTCGATAGCACTTTTAATCCGAGCAACCCCACCGTACTGCACACTAAATGCCTTGCCAGCCGCATCTGTACCCGCAATTGTGGTTGGCTCGAGATGATCGTGGGTGTCATTACAGTGCAAAATAGTCAGGGTTAATGCCCCACTTTGGGCTTGGGCTTGCTGTGTGCCAACTGCCGTGCTTGCCCCTGCCACACCGAATAGTTTAAGAATATCGCGTCTTGAAATCATAGTTCCTCCTTGGATTTGCTCAATGCTTAGTTTACTCGAGAATCGTTGTAAAAGAAATCTGAACAGATTGCTGTCAAGGGTTTGTCATGAAATGGTGTCTAATTAAGTTTTTTTTGAAGTGTGTTGTGCTGTGCTACATTGCTTTTTTACTGATGTGACGGGCATGTGACGCGGCTCGGGTAGCATTACTGCGAGGAAAAACAATTAAAATGAAAAAACAAGAATACCAAATCCCGTGTCTCGAGACGTATCAATGGCAAGTATTAACAGGTGTTTCATTGCCAATTGGAACAAGTGGCTTACCAGAGAACCTTTTCAATGACTTCCTTGAATTCGAGGAACAACCATGAAAAAAGTTATTACTCTAGCATTGTTGCCAGTGGCACTGATGGCATGTTTACAAGCCCCAAGCCCAGAAGTCAAACCAGTTTCCCCAGACCAGACATTCAAACCCACACTTTTAGGCAGTGTGACTTTGCAGATAGATAGTAATTTGGGAATCCAAGGGTCAAAATTTATTCCAAATCGTCGGCTCTCGAGCCAAACCCTTAGCCCAGTCACCGAAAGCAATTTGGTGTTCACTCGAGAAACACTGGTCAACATTGACCGTCCGAGCAGTGGCGACAGGTACTTGAACGCGCCGTTTAAGGTCACAAACAATAACTCGAGCAACTTGCAGAATTTAACGCTGGTGGCGTATCACAAAAACGGCAATGTTGGCGGCAGTGCCTTTAAGGACATTCAAACCTTTGGTGGCACACTCAACCCAAATGTCAATACACTGCTGCCAATTCACACCATGACAGGTTCTGGAACTGTTGTGGTGGACAATACCAAAGCTGACCTACAAATTTTTACTCGAGGTGAAATTGCTACACTGACCACTGCCTCAGCCGCACCAAATGGCACGTTACTCAATCCAGGCGAAGGAATTTTGCATTATGGTTTTATTGCCCGTAAAGGCAGCAGTGGAACGTACCGCACGATTGCAGGAACAGCTTGTGATCCAGTTGCAAACGTAGGTTGTAACGAAGGCACGATAAACCTTGCGTTGCGAGTCCCACAAACTACCGACCCAAGCGGAGTAAACGCCCCAGCTTACCGGTACAGCATGACTTTCTTGGTGTTTACCGACAGCGCTGCTCGAGTCACCGAAAGCATCGAAGAACAAGGCACAACCAACGCGGCGACTCGAGCTACTGCCCTTGGAGGTTCACCGCAAGTCGTGGCAATGTGCGGCACGAGCCGAAGTTCAAGCAACACCACGTACATCACAGGGGTTCGTACTGTTGGGGTTGGGGTCAACACCGAAACAGCTTTGATGGGTGGGAAATTTGTACTCACCAGTACCACAACGCCGAATTTCACGGTTAATGGCAATATCTCTAAGAATTTTAATACTGCCAGTGGCTTACTCAGCACAGGACTTTCGGCGTTGGGTGGCGCAACCCTGACAACTGCTCTTGTGGGAACACCAACCAACTCGAGTAACATAACGGTCAATACAGATGGAAGTCTAAGCATTAACCCAGCCGCGAATTTACGCACCACCGATAGTTTTAATTATTCGATTGCTGATGGAACATGCACTTGGACACGTCCGGCTGGTGTAACCATCCAAAACGCCGTGACTTGGTTTGTCAAAAACAATGTGGCAACCACAGGCGATGGGCGCTTCTCGAGTCCATTCAAAACACTGGTTGAGGCACAAACGGCTTCGCTTGCCAATGACACAATTTATGTGTACAACGGCGATAACAGCACCACAGGGCAGAATGCTGGAATTACCTTAAAGGCGGGTCAAAAACTGATTGGGCAAGGTGTGGCGCTAACCGTTGGTGGGGATGCCATTGAAGTAGCTGGAACAAACGCCAAAGTGGGCAATGGGGCTGGAACGGCTATAATGTTAAGCACCAATAACACCTTGAATGGACTTGATGTCAACACTACAGGAATTGGGATTAGCGGCTCGAGTTTTGGAACGCTGACAGTCAGTGCTGTGAATGTGAATGTCAGTAACAATACTGCTCTGAATTTAGCAACGGGTACGCTGGCTGCGACCTTTGGTACAATCACTTCTGCCAATGGGGTAAATGGCGTATCGTTTGATGGTTGTGATGGTACAATCACAGCCACTAATGGCACTTTAAGCTCAAGCAGTGGTCCAGCTAATCATGTTGTCAACATCGTCAATACCAGTGGAACGAACAGCCTCAACTTTACTTATGGCGGTACAATCAACAAAACCACGGATGGCGCGGCTGTGAATATCCTTGGCTTAAGTGGTACAGGAGCAGCAACCTTCAATGGTAACGTGACTGGCAATAATGTTTCCGATGGAGTAATGATCAATACCACTTCGCGTCCTGTCACCTTTAGTACCCTTTACCTTGGTACAAGCGCGGCACGCTTTACAACGACTCCCGTTGCCCTTGTTGGGAATACTGGTGCAGTTGACCTTGGTGTGTTCACCAGCTATACCAACGCTGTTCCAGCACTGGAGATCAATTACAGCATTGCCAGCCCGGGGTTGGTCACAACAGATGCGGGTAGTTTATTAGATGCCACTGGTGCAGCTACTGCATTACTTGTTTCGCATTCAACCAGCCAGTCTTTGAACTTGAATTTTGCAACAATTTCAGCCACTGGTGCTGGAACTCATGGTGTCAACCTCAATCGCAGTAGTGGTAGCCTGACTGTGACAGGCTCAACCGCCTTTGGTGCAAAGACCGTGGCGGGTATTCAAATCACCAACTCGAGTCTTGCCACGAGTTTTAAGAAAGTGGATGTGAATGGTGCAGCCGATGGCGTGAAACTGAGCGCCAATACTGGCAGTTTTAGCATCACTGGCGATGGAAATTGGGTTAATGTTCATACCAACAGCGCAGGCGGAACATTCACTAATCTGACCAACAACGCTTTTGACCTGACCAGTGTTCAGAATGTTCAATTGACAGACATCACCATCAATGGAACAGGCAGCCACGGTGTGATTGGTTCGGGTGTGAGCGGCACGACCATCTTCTCGAATGTTGATATGACCAATATCGGTAACGCAGATAATGAACACGTCTTTAACTTCCAAGAGGGTGCAGTTTCTGGCGCACAAGTGAGTGGCTCGTTCGAGGTGAATAATAGCGAGATTAGTAACTTCACCGACAATGGTGTTTACCTCGAGAACTTTACTGGGACCTTAGATTTTCGCTGGACGAACAATAACCTTCGGAACAACATCACGACTACAGCCTGTGGTGGTGGAAACTGTAATGGTAACGGCATTTTGTTGCGGGCTGACGGCACATCGCGCATCAATGCCTTGATCTTAAACGCCGTCTTTGAGGACATTGATGGTATCGGGGTTACTGCCAACCCAGAAGGCAATAGCGGCGCACGAATGGACATTAACATTGCTCAAAGCAATTTCACGGCTGAACCTTATGGTGGGACGGGTAACACCAACAATGGCGAAACCGCCATCAGCCTGCGGAACCAACAGGGCAACAGCATCATGAACTTTCGTTTGTTCTCCAACGATATTAATGATTATACTGGTGAACTAGCGTTGGGCGTGGTTGAGATTGAAGGCGGCGATTTCACCACCACCAATGGTATCATTGACACGCTTTACATCTATCATGCTCACGCAGGTAATGGACTCCAAATTTTTGCGGATGGCGCAAATACTGGTGGTAGTGGCACAACGAACTTCACCATGAATGTCTCGATGAATGACATCAATTTCCTTGCGGCAACACCCATTTTGGGCAGCTCTATTTTGCTCAGCAACAATGGGGCGATTTCCGGAAGCATAGTACAGGGCAACTACATTATAACCAATAGTAGATTATTAGCAAATGCAACTGGCACGAGTCGGCGTACACTAACAATCAATGCAAGGGATTTTAACGATGTCTGTGCGCGAGTTCAAACCAATATCATAGCAGCAGGCACATCTGGTACTCAACCATCAATCAATTTGTCTTATAACGGTTCAGGTGCAGTTCGTTTACAAGGAATGAGCGGGTCAGGAGACACGAACGCAATAGCTTATCTCGGTGCAAACAATACACTATCTGTTGCTGCCATTTCTGGTCCGAACAACAATGTAACCAGCGCGACCTGTACCACCCCAACCATCCCTGGAGTATTCCCGTTCTAATAGCTACTAGCTACTGGCAAGATTCACAATCATAGTTTCGGCAATAGTCTGGAATGATTTTGATTTTTTTGGTCATTAACGCATTTATTTTCCGTAGGGCGAATTTTGTATTCGCCCTATAGAACGACATAAATTGGAATTCCCTAAAGAAATATTCCAGACTATTCACTATTCAAAACCTATAAAGAGTAAACTAGAATCATGGAAATTAAGTCTTGGCAACCTTTAAGTCAATTGGCTAAAATTCGTGAGCGGGTGGCGCAAATCTCTCAGCGTTCGGGTTGGTCGCCTGCCGCAGATTGGTTTGAATCCGACGATGCGCTGCTGCTGGTCTTGGACGCTCCGGGCTTAGATATGTCGTTGCTCGAGTTAAACCATGATGGTAATTTACTCACGGTTACGGGGACAAGAGAAGACCAAGGTTACGGGCAGCGTTTACATGGCGAGCGCCCACTGGGTTCTTTTTCACGGGTTCTCGAGATTCCAGTGCTTGTCGAACCAGATTCTGGGGTGGCGCAGTACCGTGCGGGTCAACTCGAGATTCGGTTTGGTAAATTGGGGCGTACCATCACCATAGATGCTGGTCGGGGCTAAAATGCGTTTTTTGTTGGTGCTGCTTTTATTTGTAGGCGTTGCCACTGCCCAAGTGACTGATTTGGCTGTGTTGCGGTCACGGATCGAACAAGGAGATTTTTTAAGTGCTATTCCTAAACTCGAGGCGCATGTGAAAGTGCGTCCTTCGGATGCCGAAGCCTATTTTTTGTTGTCTCGAGCGCTTTATTTGGCGGGTGGAGCGGTCTATTTATCTCGGGCCGAGGATGCGATCAATCAGTGTTTTCGGCTCTCGAACTTGCCGCGTCCAGAGTCGTATTGGCAACGTGGGCTTATTCGGGCGGGTACAAACCGTTTTAAGGATGCGCTGCTTGATTTACGGGTGGCTTCGAGCAGCAGCACACGGGCTAATCCTAAAGAAGTTTACCGGTATGCAATGGATTGGGGGGCAGTTGCTTGGCGCTCAGGGGATTTAACTCAAGCACTCGAGGCGTACCGTCGGGCAGTGCGTTTAGACCCTATTCAGGCATTGCCGTGGCTGCATCAGGGGACGTTGTTGCTGTCTTTAGAAGATGCCAAAGAAGCCGAGGCTGCCTTAAGCAAAGCCATTGGTTTAATGCAAGCCCAAAAACACCCAGCCTTAGCTGAAGCCTTTTATTGGCGTGGAGTGGCTTTAGAACGTCAAAATAAACTCGAGGCTGCCAAAGAAAATTATCGTCGGGCGTTAGAACAAAATCCCAGTCATGTGGCGGCAAAAATGGCACTTGAGGCACTGACAAGCAAGTGATAAAACTTGTATAATCTTACATGTTTGGTGAATATAATCCCACGGGTTTTTTCGATGAGATGTTCGATGGTGTAAAACCTCGAGACCATTACGCCCCGATTCTGGATCGGATGAATGCAATCACCAAATCAGAATTCGAGCGACGACGAGCAGCTTCGGATTTAACTTTTCGCAATCAAGGCATTACCTTTACAGTGTATGGGGATTCCCAAGGTACGGAACGCACTTTTCCGTTTGATCCTGTGCCTCGGATTATTCCAGCCACTGAATGGGCGCATTTGGAACGTGGTTTAACGCAGCGTGTGCTTGCCTTAAATGCTTTTCTGCGCGATATTTACGGCGAACAAGCCATTCTGCGTGATAATGTCATGCCAAGGGAATTGGTTTTATCTTGTAGTAATTTTCGGCGCGAGGTTTTTGGGCATAAACTGCCGCTTGGGGTTTTTACCCATATTGTTGGTTCGGATTTAGTCCGTAACGAACGCGGCGAATACCTTGTTCTCGAGGATAATTTGCGTACTCCAAGCGGGGTTTCGTATGTGCTGGCAAACCGCACTGCCCTAACTCGTACCTTGCCGGGTTTATTTGAAGGCATGAATGTCCGCCCTGTGCAGCACTACACCACGGTGCTGCTCGAGGTGCTGCGTTCCTTGTCGCAACGCGATAACCCTGTGGTGGTGGTGCTAACACCGGGCATGTACAACTCGGCGTATTTTGAACATGCTTTTTTAGCCCAGCAAATGGGGGTGGAACTGGTTGAAGGCAGGGATTTATTTGTAGCCGATGGCAGGGTCTGGATGCGAACCACGACTGGACGCGCTCAAGTGGATGTGATTTATCGCCGTGTGGATGATGATTTCCTTGACCCAGTGGCTTTTAGGTCAGACAGTGCGCTTGGTGTACCGGGCTTACTCGAGGTTTATAAGGCTGGTCGGGTGGCGCTGGCGAACGCAGTTGGGGCTGGAGTTGCCGATGACAAAGCGGTTTATGCTTACGTGCCGAAAATGATTGAGTATTATTTGGGTGAAAAACCGATTTTGGGTAATGTTCCGACCATGCTCGGTTGGGATAAAGCCGACTTAGACGTGATGTTTTCTAAGCCATCTGAATTGGTCTTTAAGGCAGTCGGAGAAGCGGGTGGTTATGGAATGCTGGTCGGACCTGCCAGTACCAATGCCGAAATCAAAGACTATTTAGAAGATGTCAAAGCCAACCCCAGAAATTACATTGCCCAACCAGTTATTCCACTCTCGAGACATCCAACTTATTACCCAGACAGTGGCAAAATGGAAGCCTGTCATGTGGATTTACGTCCGTACATTCTGTGTGGCGAAAAAGTCACGATTATCCCCGGGGGTTTAACCAGAGTCGCCCTTAAACGTGGCAGTTTGGTGGTGAATTCTAGTCAGGGCGGCGGCAGCAAAGACACTTGGGTTCTCGAGGATGACGGGCAGACACAAAGTTCACAGGTTCAAAATTCACAGTCGCAAAGCCAAAGGAGCGCATAATGTTATCTCGAGTTGCTGAAAATCTTTTTTGGATAGCGCGGTACATTGAACGCGCTGAGAGTTCATCGCGCTTACTAGACGTGAATTATTATGCAACTTTAGAAGGTGGCAATCTGGTGCAAGAACAGTGGTTGCCGCTCCTTAAAATCACGGGTGGCGAAAAAGCCTTTAGAGAACAACACCCCAAAGCCGATTCTAAAAGTGTGCCATTCTGGTTGGCATTTGATTTATATAACCCGTCCAGCATTTGCAGTACCTTGACCCAAGCCCGCGAAAACGCCCGCAGCTTACGCGACCGAATCTCGAGTGAAATGTGGGAGTGTATCAACAAGGCATACCACGAACTTTGTTTTGACACTGATTCAGTCATTGCCAACGATGCACTGCATGAATACTGCAATCGGGTGCGCGAAACCAGTCATTTGTTTTTTGGAATTGCCTTGTCTACATTGCTGCGCGACGAAGGCTGGCAGTTCTTGCGTTTAGGACAACTGATTGAACGTGCCGATAATTTACTACGAATCCTGCAAGTGCGTTACCAAAACTCCGAAACCAGTGTGGTTGCCGATGCACTGGAAAATCACCGTTGGATGGCGCTCCTAAAAACTGTTTCGGCATACGAAGCCTACCGCAAGCGTTACCACACCAGATTAGAACCACAAAACATTGCTGAGTTTCTGCTCTTAGATTCAACTTTTCCACGCAGTGTGATTTACGCGGTCGAAGGGGTGCGTGACAGCCTTAAAAAATTACCTAATGCCAGTAAAATCCAACACGAAACCAATTGGTTAGCGGCACGGCTCGAGCATAGCCAAGTCAGTGATATGCTCGACCAAGACGCACTCGAGAAGATACTCGAAGATGTTAATGCGATAGGGGCAATGGTACAAAGCACTTATTTTCATTTGAACAGCTAAAAAAGGAATCAGAATGAATCCTAAAGTCAATTGGTTTTTTGAAAAAGCCTCAAAGTGGCAAGAAGAATTTAAGCACTTACGAACAATGATGCTCGAGTGCAAATTGACCGAAGAACTCAAATGGGGTGTGCCTTGTTACACCTTTTCAAACAGCAACATTGTTTTAATTCACGGCTTTAAGGATTACTGTGCGATTTTATTTCACAAAGGCGCTTTACTCACAGACCCCGAAAAGATTTTGGTTCAGCAAACCCAGAATGTGCAGTCAGCCCGTCAGATTCGCTTTACCAGTCTGCAACAAATTATGGCGCTAGAATCCACCATAAAAGATTACCTTTTAGAAGCCATCCAAGTTGAAAAAATGGGCTTAAAGGTAGAACTCAAAAAAACATTTAATATGCCCGAAGAATTATTAACGCAATTAGAACAAAATCCTGCCTTAGAAAAAGCTTTTTCGGCGCTTACCCCCGGACGACAACGAGGCTATATTCTTTATTTTTCTGCACCTAAACAAGCCAAGACTCGAGTTTTGAGGGTGGAAAAATATATAGAGCAGATTCTCGAGGGAAGGGGATTAGATGATGAGTAAATTTAATTCGGTTGATGATTACCTAGCCTCGCTGGACACACAAAAAGCTGGTACGCTCAGGGCAATTATAGATTTTATTCTGACCCAATTCCCAGAACTTGAGTGCAAAATTTCTTGGAATGTACCGCAAATTCACTTTCAGGGCGAATACGTGTTTGGTGTTTCTGCCCTTAAAAATCATTTGGCACTTGCCCCTTGGAGTTCTCGAGTCATTGAAGATTTTAGGGTTCGGTTAGAAGATAAATACATTGTTCGCAAGAATCTTTTCCAAATTCCCGTGGATTGGGAAATAGATAAAGAATTATTAAAGGATTTAGTCCGTGCCAGATTAGCCGAACTCAAACATATTCTTAGCAAAATCTAAACTCACCTAAGCGACGCGCTCAGATTCTCGAGTCGCCAGCGCTTCTAAAGCACTTTTTGCAGGGGAAGGTACTAAGCATTCAAGCGCTTGGATGGCATTTTCGGCTCGGCGGCGCATCTCGAGACGGGCTTGATCATCGGTTTTGGCAGCCAAGACCAGTTCACGCATTCGTTGCACATCGCCTCGTTGGGATGCGCGGCGCTCGAGAATATCTCGGGCTTCCTCGTTGTTGTTTTCGAGTAAGTACAGCACAGGCAGCGTGGCTTTGCCTTCGCGTAAATCGCCGCCAACGGGTTTACCTAGGGTCTGTTCGTTGGACATTAAATCGAGGATGTCATCTTGAATTTGAAAGGCTCGCCCGTACTCGAGTCCGAAGGTCTCCAAGGCGTTTTGCACACTTAAGTCGGCTTTGGCAAGCATGGCTGCGCCTTTGGTGGCAGCCGCCGCTAGAGACGCGGTTTTACCAGTGATGATACTAAAATAATTTGGAATGCTGTATGTGCCTAGGGCTGCTACTTGAAATTGCAACACCTCACCTTCGCAAATGGTGCGGGAGGTGTTGCCAATTAAACGCACAAAGTCGCCTGCATCTGAACCAAAATCGGCAAGGAGCATCATCAGGCGGCTGAGCAAGTAATCGCCACTCATCACAGAAACCACATTGCCATAATGCTTAAAGGCAGCTTCTTTGCCACGCCGCGTATCAGCATCGTCTATCAGGTCATCGTGCAGCAAGCTAGCACTGTGCAGCAGTTCGATCACGGCAGCATAATCCACTTCTCGAGGGTCGTTGGTAAAGAGGGCTTGGGCAGCCAAAAAAACCAGTTGTGGACGGGCGCGTTTACCACCCGCATCAAGCAAATCCTCACCGATTAATTCGATAAATTCCACTTCGGATTTGACCAGTTCACGCAAGCGTCGCTCGAGTGCTGCCATTTGAGGTTCCACCAGTGGGTTCATTGCCAACTCCAAGCCGCTTAAGATGAGAAACCCTCAAGCCTTTGTGAAACTATACACGCCCCACGCGGGACGAATGCCGTTTGTTTACAGCACAATCTTTTTACACTCACTTTTACATACTCGTCCATTTTTGGCTCGAGCCAGCACTCTGTACGGTGCGTTCAATAAATTTCACGCCCCTCGCGCCATCTTCAAGCGTTGGATAATCGCCTTCGAGCGGACTTAAGGCACGGTTCTCGAGTTTGGCATGAATCGCTTCGGCAGCCCCGATGTACACATTGGCAAAGGCTTCTAAAAAGGCTTCTGGATGCCCGGCTGGGATTCGCGTGGCTTTTTGGGCGGCAGCACACAGGTAATTAGAGCCTCGAGTCAGGATTTGACGCGGAGCATCTATTGGGTTGTACTCGAGGTAATTTGGGTTTTCTTGATGCCATTCAATCCCACCTTTGGTTCCAAAAACCCGTAGACGCACATCGTTTTCGCCACCGATTTGAATTTGGCTGGCAATCAGTACGCCCTTTGCGCCACCTTTGAAACGCATCAGTAAATTGCCATCATCATCGAGTTGCCGCCCTTCAACAAAGGTCGTCAGGTCAGCGCAAATACTCTCGAGTTCTAAGCCAGTCACAGTTGCCATCAGGTTCTCGGCGTGCGAACCAATATCACCAATGCAACCAGCCGCGCCACTACGGGCTGGGTCGGTACGCCAATCGGCTTGTTTTTGCCCAGATTCCTCGAGTTTCGTGGCAAGCCAACCTTGGTTGTATTCAACAATGACTTTGCGAATTTCCCCAAGTTGCCCAGAGCGCACCATTTCCCTAGCATGTTTGACCATTGGATAACCTGTGTAATTGTAGGTCACGGCAAAAACCACACCAGATTTATGGGTTGTTTCGAGTAAACTTGCGGCTTGGCTCGAGGTGTGAACCAAGGGCTTATCGCAAATCACATGGATTCCAGCCGCCGCGAATGCCTGAGCCACAGGGAAATGCACATGGTTTGGGGTGACAATGCTGACCAAATCAATTCGCTGGTCAGCAGGCAATGCCAATTCGGATTCAAGCATTTCTTGCCAAGTGCCGTAGTTCCTCGAGTCTGCCAAACCCAAATCTTGCCCTGACAAACGTGCTTTTTCGGGATTACTCGAGAGTGCGCCAGCCACCATTTCATACATTCCATCTAATGCCATGACTTTACGATGCACCGCGCCGATGAAGGCATCGCGTCCGCCACCGACCATTCCGTACCTAAGTTTTCTGGGCATGATTATTTCTCCTTTTCAGAAACACTGTCAAAAGCACTATCAAAGGCTCTATGACTTGGTTTGAAATCAAGTTTCTTGGTGTACGCCGCACTTTCGGTTGCCCCATGAATCCTATCCATGCGGCTGTCCTCCCATTCGACACTTAAGGGTCCTGTGTAAGCAATGTCGTTTAAGGCAACAATAATTTCTTCAAAGTGAATATCGCCGCGTCCGACACTACGAAAATCCCAGTAACGTCTCGAGTCACCAAAGTTGGTATGCCCACCAAACACCCCCGCTTCGCCTGTGCCATGACCCCACCAGACATCTTTCATATGGACATGGAAAATTCGTGTGGCAAACCGACGAATAAACTGCACGTAATCCACACCCTGATACCCAAGATGACTTGGATCATAATTAAATCCAAAGCGCTTATGACCTTTCAGGGCAGCAATGGCGCGTTCGGCACTGGCAGTATCAAAAGCAATTTCAGTAGGATGCACCTCGAGTGCAAAGTTAATATCATGTTCTTCAAAAACTTCAAGAATTGGTTTCCAGCGCTTGGCAAAGTCCTTAAAACCATTATCCCAATAGGCTTGACTGGTTGGCGGGAAAGCATAAAGGCTATGCCAGATGCTTGAGCCAGTAAAACCATTGACAACTTTGACCCCAAACTTCGCGGCTGCCCTTGCCGTGTCCGCCATTTCAAGGGCAGCCCTGCCGCGCACACCTTCGGGTTGACCGTCACCCCAGACATGAGCAGGTAAAATAGACTTATGACGCTCATCAATTAGGTCACAAACCGCTTGTCCGACCAGATGCGCCGAAATAGCATGACACTCAAGACCATGTTTTTTAAGCAGCGCTCGTTTATCTTTAACATACGACTTGGATTTCAGAGCGGCTTGCACGTCAAAATGATCGCCCCAACAGGCAAGCTCAAGACCATCGTACCCCATGCTTTTTGCCAGTGGTGCAAGTTCAGAAAGTGGTAAATCTGCCCATTGACCCGTGAATAACGTCACACTTCTTGCCATAAGAACCTCCAAAGGATAAAAGCCTTTTTGTCTGACATCGGATTTTAACTCACTTAGTTATTTGGTGCTTGTCTTGTACAATGCGATTCTCTAACCAGCCAGCGCGTGCCAAACGTGACCCTACGCTTATGGGTAACGTGACCCTACGCTTATGGGTATGGTCGAAAATGCAAATCAATCTTAAATCAGAATTCAATAATTCGGAAAGTTTTTGATTTTTTGCCTATGTGACGCATTCAGGGTTTTGTAAGAGCGAATCTTGTGTTCGCCCTGTAGGACGTGGTGAATCGTGTTTTCCTGAAAAATGTTCCAGACTATTGAGAATTAGCACAACAAATCAAAAACAAATTTTCGGGATGCCTTGAGTTCATGCCCTACCTGCGACAACCAAAAGACAGCTTGTCTCTATTGTTTGCTCGAGGAGAAATATATGGTCATGCAAACACCGAAACTACCGTATCAAACACCGAAACTCGAGCAGGAAAAAAGCCATACCGTACTCACAGGGGTCAGTCTGCCAATTGGTGGGATTCTTAGCGAAGATGAAGGAATAGGGCAATGAAGCGCTTTTTATCGAGTGCAATTGGTTTAGCAGCCTTACTAGCCGCCTGTCAAACACCCATGCCGAATCTCGAGCAAAAACCAATCGGAGTGGCGGGGCAAGTCGAATTAACTTTTGATTTACGCTCTAAAACCGCTTTTGCAAGGTACAAGAAAAGCGGTTTGATTACACAAACCGTGCAGACCAGTATTTCGTTTGGTGCTGCGCCAACCATTGGGTTTCTCGCCGATGGTAGCAATAATTATGTTTCTGCTACATTTGATGTCAATAACCTGACTGGCTCGAGCCTGACCGATTTAACACTGGTGGCTAAGCATCAGCAAGGAAATCATGTGGGAACAGCTGTGAAAAATGTGGTGAATTTCTCGGGCAATGCCCTTGACTTTAATGTCTTTGCTCAGAATGTCAAACCAACCCTGATACCAACGGTACTGACTCCGTTCACAGTCAATTCCAATGTGGCAGATTTGCAATTCCTGACTGAACTCGAGATGGCTGCATTGCAAAGCCAAGCGGTCAGTGCTGGTCAGGTTATCACTGCCAATGGCGAATACTTACTGCCGTATGGTTTTATGGCACGAAGCAGCAACACTTCGAGAACCTTAGCCACTGGCAACAGTGTAGGGAGTTTAACTGTTTCGATTAAATTACCCAGTGGTAACGAGCCAAGCAGCAATGTGACACGGTTTAGCATGACCTTTGTGGCATTTGACCAAGCTGTGATCCCTCGAGTTTCTGAAGCGCTTGAGGAACAAAGTAATTCGAGTGCTGCCACTCGAGCCACAAGTTTTGGTGTAGCTCGAGTGGCAGCCTTACGCAACAGTGCTTTATTGACCGAATCTGACGGTACAAAAGTCAATGTTTGCCAAGTTCGCACGGCTGGCACGGTGGTCGCACCGACTGCTCGAATAGACACAACTGCGTTGCTCATAGGGAGTGGACTGAATGACCCGTGCTTTGCTGCGTCTGGGCGGCGCGTATTTGGTGGCAGTTCTTCGGATAAAGTTGTGGCACGCCACATTGTGCCCGATGGTGGTTTTTTATTGGCTGGTGAGTTCGCTCAAACCCCGACCAACACCGATGCGATGGTACTCAAATACAAACCAGATGGTTCTTTGGACTCGAGTTTTGGTGTGGGCGGACTTGCCACAATGGATGCTGTCAATGATGATCTAATCACGGGTTTTCATCTTTTACCGAACGGCAAAATGTACTTGGTTGGCTCGAGATTTCGGATTTACAAATTCAATGCCAACGGAACACCAGATACAACTTTTGGCACAAATGGTTTTGCCAGTACCGTCTTAAGCCAAAGCAGCACCGATGATTTTGTGATTACCAGTGCAGTTAATCCAAGTGATGATTCAATTGTTTTAGCTGGTGTGGTGGTACAAGCTGCGGGAAACGCCAGCGACATTGGATTGGCTGTTTTTACCAATACTGGAATTCTTAACAATAGTTACAATGGCTCTGGAAAATTGTTCTGGGAGTACCTGAGTGTAGCCTCAAATCCAGATACACCAATCGCTGTGTACTTTAATGCCGATGGGAGTCTCCTAGTTTTTGGCGATACGATTTCTTCCAATCGTGATTGGGTGGTCTTCAAATTAGACAACAACGGGCAATTGGATGCCATTAACTTTGGGAACGGTGGGTACTTGCTGATTGATGTTCTCGGAGCAGCCGATTTTTTAACAGTGGTTGATCGTTTATCAGATGGAAATTTCTTATTGGCAGGTACAGTGAGCGACCCAACTATAGCAAGTACAAATCGCTTAGCCGTGGTTAAAGTAACCGATGCTGGGCAATTGGATACCAGTTTTGCCAACCAAGGGCAATTTGTACAATCAGCAACAGGGTCAACCTACCGTGAAGCAGTAGCTCTACATGTCCTTGCCGATAATCGTGTTTTGGTGGCAGGTACGGATGTTTCACTAACTCGAGGTGTACAGTTTGGATTACTTAAACTCAGTGAATTTGGTGCATTGGTGAGTTCTTTTGGGACAAGCGGCGTGGCAACTCCTGTTAATTTCTTTGCTGGTTCAGGTAACGACACGCCAACAGGCATTACTGTTTTAAGTGATGGTAGCATTGTCCTCGGAGGCATTGGCACAAAACCCGGTGCGTTCCCAGCACCAACCCAACCGCATATGGCACTGGCAAAATACACCTCGAGTGGTGTGCTGGACACAACTTTTAATAGCACTGGCTTAAAAACCACCTTATTTGGCAATAATGGCTCGAATCAGACTGCCTTGCCGCCTGCGGTTTTTACAAATGATGCTTTGCTGCACGTTGGCTGGGCTGGGTTTACTGGACAATCAAATAATATCACGCTCTACAAAACCCTGCCATAAGCCAAACTCGAGAACCCAATTTGTCTAGCCAACAATCTTTAGCACTCGAAATCCTTGAGCAATTAGCCACCCATTCAGACTCGAAAGTTCGGAGGATGGTGGCAACGAAAAACACACTGCAAGAATCATTATTGTTGCAATTGGCAACTGATACCGACGATGCAGTCCGAATGAGCGTAGCTCATCACAAAAACGCCACCAAAGTCGTATTATCTTGTTTAATAACCGATTCATGGGCTGAAATTTCGCGTCTGGCTCGAGCCAGAATTGCCGAAAGCCAATTTATTTGAGGATAAAATGGGTTCTTTAAGTGTGGCACTTGGTGTATGGCAAATTGGACTGGTTTTTGAAACCGACCTGATGACATGGGTTGACATGCAGATTCTCGAGCCGAATAGGTAAACCATGTCTAACCTCATTTCTTACGATGCCCAAAACCTCGAGCCATTACAGATGAATAATGGCTTAACCAGTGTTTTTGTTTCGGTGCTGGCGTTATCAGCATCCAACCTTGCCCAAACCGATAATCAGCGCCTTTGGGCAGCTTGGATAGCTTCGAGAGATCAAGGCATTTTTGGTGGTGGGATTGTCGGCTTTGATTTAACCCAAATGCCTTGGAAAGTAGCCAGTCTCGAGGCAGATAAAGATTTTTGGTCACGCGCTGTAGCGGCTGCCAAACAAAAAATAGGTTGGGAGTGTCTGGACTACCAACCACATGAAGAATGGGTATTCTCGAGCTTAGACCAATTTATAGGGCTGATTATTGCATTTGAGGCGGCAGACATCAACTCGGACGAGTCAAGGGAATGGACATATGATTCCCGCCCAAGAACCCTCGAGCTTTGCAAAAAACATTTGGTTTACCTCCATGCTTATGGTTGTGTGATTTGCAATGATTGAACGCCATAAAATCAAAGCCCTCAAAAAGCACCAAGCCAATTTTGAGGGCTTCTAGGAAAATCTCGAGCAAGGGTTTCTACCCCTGAGCAGCACCTTGCCAGATCAAGTGGTGATGCGTGGGCTATGCTTAGTCTACTACCAGAAAAGTGAATTGCGCGACGGCTTTGATGTTTAAGTTGTTTTAAGTGTGTGGAGTGGAAAGTGACCGAGTTGTAATCCAAGCAATTTGTTAGAC
The DNA here is from genome assembly GCA_041179225.1 of Deinococcota bacterium. Lineage (GTDB taxonomy): Bacteria > Deinococcota > Deinococci > Deinococcales > JAAFIG01 > JAAFIG01. The sequence continues at coordinate 26,492 of JBEGTV010000001.1, forward strand.
TGCTATCATGTCTTTTTCGCATCATGATTTTTCGTCACAACTGGCTAGACTCTGGTCACATAATGCTACGCTCGAGTTGTCCGCGCCACTTGAAGGGGTGATTCGGGCGCGTTTTGCACCGATGGCTCGAGTTTCCAGCCTGACTTCTCCGTTATTGCCACCTAAAGATTCTTTTGCGGTGATTCACCAAGGTTCACTGCCG
>JBEGTV010000002.1:0-24646 GCA_041179225.1 Deinococcota bacterium
AGTTCGCCTTGGCTTGTCGTACAACAAAAACCTCTACGCCCTGCCGTTCTATGCCGAATCGAGCATGACTTTTTACAACAAAGCCGCTTTTGCAGCTGCCAAACTGACCATGCCAGTCAAACCAACATGGGCGCAAATTCAGACCTTTGCGGCTAAACTCCACAAACCACAAAACGGATTCTTTGGCATTTGCTTACGTGGCTTACCGGGTTGGGGCGAAAACATGGCTGTTTTTAGCACCATGGTCAACACCTTCGGCGGACGTTGGTTTGACACCAATTGGAATGCCACGATCAATACCCCAGCTTGGAACAGCGCCCTGACTTTTTATGTCAATCTGCAAAAGCGTTACGGCGCACCAGGGGCAACCGGTAACGGCTTTACCGAAAACCTGACCTACATGAGCCAAAATAAATGCGGTATGTGGATAGATGCCACAGTTGCGGCAGGGTTCTTAAAAGACCCACGCCAATCAAAAATCGTGGATACCGTTGGTTTTGCGAACGCCCCAACTGGACCTGGCACACCAAAAGGCAGTAACTGGCTCTGGTCATGGTCACTCGCCATTCCAAAATCCAGCAAAGTCGCCGATGCCGCTTTTAAGTTCATCACATGGGCAACCAGCAAAGAATACATTGCTTTAGTCGCCAAAACCAACGGCACATGGGCAAGTGTACCCCCCGGCACACGCACCAGCACCTACAACAACCCAGAGTACAAAAAAGCAGCTGGCGATTTCGCTGGAATCACCTTAGATTCAATCAACCGCGCAGACCCAACCGATGCCACCAAAGACCCAGTTCCATACGTTGGCGTGCAATTCGTAGGCATCCCAGAATTCCAAGCCCTCGGTACGCAAGTTGGGCAATACGTGGCAGGTGCATTAGCTGGACAATACAGCGTTGCCCAAGCCCTAAAACTCGGACAAACCGCCGCCGAAAAAGTCGCTAAAGAAGGTGGCTACAAGAAGTAACCCCTCTTTAGGAGTCAATTGCTGTACGAAGACTCGAGTTCCTCCACTCGAGTCTTCTAGTCCAAATTTATGAGATGTAAAAAAGCAAAAATTATCAAGATGATTCAATACTCTAATTACTAAGATGATTCAACAATGTAATTGGTAATAAAAATTTAGGCAGCGCCTAAAAACGACAAACTCGAGAAAATAATAATGTAGGTAGTAGGGTGAGCTATGCCCACATTCAGCCCAAAACATCGTCGGCAAAGCCTACCCTACAATATAAAGGTTATTTATGACTGCACAACCCAATCTAAAAAATAAGAATCGTGGGCGTACTTCGAGATTACCTGCACTGCTGCTGCTTGCGCCTGCTTTGGGGTACTTGATTATTACAACCCAAGTGCCGTTTATCATGACGATTTACTATAGTTTATTTCGCTATAGCTTGGTTGATCCGTTTAAGCGCCCGTTTATTGGACTCGAGAATTACTTAACGCTATTCACCGACCCACTTTCGATTCCAATTTTAACTAATACTTTGGTGCTTGTGCTAAGCGTAATTGCCCTAACCGTGATTTTTGGGGCGGCATTGGCATTGTTGTTTAATCGTCCTTTTTTTGGGCGTAATGTCGCTCGAACCCTGCTGATTGGTCCGTTTTTTATCATGCCAGTGATCACCGCTTTAATCTGGAAAAATTCGCTGCTTAACCCTGTTTTTGGTTTGTTTGGCATGGCTTCAAGGGCTTTGGGGTTTGAAGCAGTTGACTGGTTAGAACGTTACCCGATGCTTTCAATTATCATGATGGTGACATGGGAATGGACTCCGTTTGCACTGCTGATTTTACTAACCAGTTTGCAGTCCTTACCAACTGATCAACTCGAGGCGGCGCGTTTGGATGGCGCGAGTCAATTGCAAGAATTTTGGTTCATTGTTCTACCGCATTGGACGAGGGCTTTTGAAGTCGTGGTGCTGCTCGAGGCAATTTTTATTCTGCAAATTTATGGTGAAATTTATATTGCCACCAGTGGCGGACCGGGGCTGGCAACCACTAATTTGCCATACTTCATTTTCCAAAAAGCCTTTGGTGAATACAGTATTGGGATGGCTTCGGCGGCTGGGGTGATTGCGGTGATTATTGCCAATATCATCACAGCTTTGTTCTTACGTTTGGTCAATCGCAATACGGAGGTTAAATCATGATTGCAACTAAAAAACCTAGTCAACTCTGGCGAACCACCAAAAACATCGCACTTGCAGGCTTGGCGTGGCTGATTGCTTTGGCATTTTTCTTTCCAATAGCATGGATGATCAGCAGTGGTTTCAAAACCGAAAATGAGGCTTTTGCAACCCCGCCAATTATTATTTTCCAGCCGATTTTTGATAATTTTTCGACAGCCCTAGCAAAATATGCCCCAGCCCTGACCAATTCGTTAATCGCGGCGCTTGGTTCAACCCTTTTATCTTTTTTATTGGGCTTACCTGCCGCGTTTTCGATGGTTTTTTACCCCGATGCCCGTAGTCGCAGCACCTTGTTATGGGTTGTTTCGACTAAAATGATGCCGCCCGTTGGGGTGATTGTTCCGCTCTACCTGATTTTTAAGGACTTACACTTGCTCGATAATATCTTGGGGCTGACCCTGATGTACACGACCATGAATTTACCGTTGGTCATTTGGATGATGCACTCGTACCTCTCTGAAATTCCAATGGAAATTCTCGAGGCGGCACGGGTAGACGGGGCGAGTTTACAACACGAATTCCTTAGAATCGCCATGCCTCTGGCTGCCCCCGGAATTGCCTCTACTGCCCTACTGTGCGTTATTTTTGCTTGGAACGAAGCCTTTTTTGCCCTAAACCTGACGAATGTGGATGCCGCGCCGCTCTCGGTGTATATCAGTGGGTTTAAGACCACCCAAGGTTTATTCTGGGCGGGATTATCAGCCGCCGCGACACTGGTTATTCTGCCAGTGATGGCATTTGGCTGGTCAGCCCAACGCCAATTGGTTCAAGGACTAACGATGGGAGCCGTGAAATAATGCAAGCTGCTGTTATTACCAAAGCCAATCACCTCGAGATTAGAGACGTGCCACAACCAACCGTCAGCCCCAACGAAGTGCGGGTTTGCGTGGCAGCCACGGGAGTCTGCGGCACGGATTTGCACCTTTACGGCGGGCATTTTGGGGCGGTTTTCCCACTGATTGCTGGACACGAGATTTCGGGTATTGTAGACCAAATTGGCTCGAGTGTCGTTGGGATTAAAGAAGGCGACGCGGTAGCCCTAGACCCAAATATCTCCTGCGGACACTGCCATCATTGCCGCCGAGGAATGCGGCACCACTGCGAAAATTTTGCTGCCCTTGGGGTCACTCGCGCTGGAGGCTTTGCTGAGTACGTGACCGCCCCACAAACAAATGTTCACCCGATTGGCACACTCGACCTCGAGACAGCTGCCTTTGCCGAACCCTTGGGTTGTATTGCATGGGGAATAAAACGACTTCAACCCGAAATTGGTTCTAAAGCCCTGCTCTTTGGGGCGGGTCCAATTGGTATTCTCCTGATGCAAGCCTTACTGATTTCTGGTTGTAGCGAAGTCACGGTTATCGAACCCAATTTAGAGCGCCGAGTTGTCGCCAAAGCCCTCGGTGCAGCACAGGTTCTCGAGCCAAACCCCGACCTCAAAACCCAATTGTACGACCTCGAGCCATATGGCTTTGATGTCGTCACCGAAGCCACAGGCGTTGGCGCAGTGATCAGTCAACTGCCACAATATGCCACCCAAGGCGGCAAAATCATGTACTACGGCGTAGCCCCAGACGACCTCACCATCAGTATCAGTCCCTACGAAGTTTTCCGCCGCGACCTGACCATACTAGGTAGTTTTTCTTTGCATGGCACACTGCCAATTGCCTTACGTTGGTTAAGCAGTGGGCTAATTAAAGTCAAACCCCTGATTACCCACCGATTACCGATTAAAGACCTGCAACTTGCCCTCGAGTACAAGAACCAAGTTGGCTTGAATGGGTCACAAAAAACCCTGATTATTCCAGAATAGGGTAAAAAGTAAAATCAAACCCTTTAACCCTATGCCCTTCCCAAAGGAGTTTTTATGAATCTTTCTCTCGAGCAGCAAATTATTATTGTCACAGGTGGTGGGCGCGGTATCGGACTCGAGATTTCTCGGGCGATGCGGGCGGCTGGGGCGCATCTGGTGATTGCCGAAACAAATGCCGAGATTGGCTTAGCCACTGCGCTCGAGTTACAAGGTGATTTTATTCAGACCGATGTCACCGACTCGAGCAGTGTTCGGGCGATGGTTGAAGCGGTGGTGGCTAAGCACGGGCGGATTGATTGCCTAGTTAATAATGCGGGGATTTGTCGTAACACACCTTCTGAGGATGTGACTGACGAAGAGTGGCGTTTGGTGATGAGCATAGACTTGGATGGTGTTTTTTATGGTTGTCGTGAAGCGGCAAAAATCATGCTCAAACAAGGCTCGGGAACAATAGTCAATATCGGTTCGATGTCGGGGATCATCTCGAATCGTCCACAACCACAATCAGCCTATAATGCCGCTAAAGCTGGAGTGATTCACCTTACAAAATCCTTGGCTGGTGAATGGGCAAGTCGTGGGATTCGGGTTAATTGTATCAGCCCGGGCTACATTGGTACACCCATGACTAAACTTGGTTTGGAGACCCCCGAATGGCGCGAGACGTGGCTCTCGAGTACCCCCATGGGGCGATTGGGTGAACCTGTTGAGGTGGCAAGCGTGGCGGTTTTTCTTGCCAGTGCTGCCTCGAGTTTTATGACGGGTTCTAATGTTGTGGTGGACGGAGGCTATACCTCATGGTGATGCAAACCTCAGTACCGCAGAGCAGTATGCAAACAGCAGTATTGCATGGTATCAGAGATATTCGCCTCGAGAACCGAGAAATTCCCATACCCAAAGAGAATGAAGTGCTGGTTAAAATTGCTCGGGTTGGAATTTGTGGTTCGGACTTACATTATTACACCGATGGGCATATTGGGCAGTATGTTGTAAACGCACCACTTATTCTGGGGCATGAATCGGCAGGAGTGATTGCGGCGGTTGGTTCGAGTGTCAAAAACTTACAAGTTGGCGACAGGGTGAGCCTCGAGCCGGGTGTGACCTGCGGGACTTGTTACCATTGTAAACGCGGACGTTATAACCTTTGCCCAGATGTGGTTTTTATGGCAACGCCACCCGTGGATGGGGCTTTTGCCGAGTACGTGGCTTGGCGCTCGGATTTTGTGTTCAAAATTCCAGATCAGGTCAGTTTAGACGCGGCTGCATTACTCGAGCCTTTAGCTGTGGCAGTCTGGGCAGTGCAACGGGCTGGTATTGGCATGGGCGCAAGCGTTGCGATTTTTGGCGGTGGCACAATTGGTTGTATGGTTGTACAAGCTGCTAAAGCCGCAGGAGCAACCACGATTATTGTTGTTGACCTCGAGCCGTTCCGCCTAGAATTTGCGCTGGAACTCGGTGCAACCCACACGATTAACGCCCGCGAAGGTCATGTTAATGAACAGATTCGAGCAATCACCGAACCGCTTAATCAACTTGGTGGCTCGAGCGCTGGGGTGGATGCGGCTTTTGAAACGGCTGGAGCGCTAATTACCTGCCGCCAAACCATCGAAGCAGTGCGCTCGGCTGGCGTGGCGGTGCTGGTCGGTTTACCACCAGACCCAATGGTCAGTTTGGACATTGTGGCGGCAGCATCTCGGGAAGTGGACATTCGTGGGCAATTCAGGTACGCCAATTGTTACCCTGCGGCACTGGCACTGGTCTCAACTGGGCGGGTCAATCTGGACAAAATGATCACCCAACGTTACGCGCTTAAAGACACCCATGCAGCTTTTGAATTTGCCGATAAAGAAAAAAATGCCTCCTTAAAAGTCATGATAGAAATTTGATTCATCCATTTGGGGGTGGCAAAAATATAAGCTCTTGGTTAAATTACAGTATGCTGGCGGTCAAACCCGAGCAATTCAGAGGTGTTGCTAAGGCGTTACGCGCTCATTATGGGCAACGTTACGGGATGTTGGTGCTGCTCGAGACCAGACAGCAGGGTTTACTCGAGTGCTTATTGGTACTCGAGGGCGAAGTTAATACAATTCGTGAAATTCTGCGGGTTGAACCTGTGGCTCGGCTTCATTCAAGTATTCATGTCGAACTGGCAATTCTGCCAATCTCGAGACGTGACTGGGATGCAGCCCTTGAACCCGAGGTTTGGGAAGCCCATTGGACTGGCATCAGGCTCTGAATTGTGTATACTGAACTTATGAAGCCCCTGCTTTCCTGTTGTTGCCCTCGAGTCCGAGTGGCGTAATTTTGTGTTGTATTGCGTTCGCTCGAGTCTAAATTCTCGAGCGTTTTTTATTTTAGGAGTCCTATGGACACCAAACTAGGAGTTGTATGATTACTGTTTTTAATTCCCTGACCCGCAGCAAAGAAGCATTCGTTCCTAGTTCGCCGCATCATATTGGCATGTACCTTTGCGGTCCGACAGTCTATTCGGAAAGCCATCTTGGTCATGGGCGGACAGGCGTTTCGTTTGATGTGATTCGGCGTTGGTTTGAATACCGAAACTTTAATGTGCGCTTTGTTTCCAACGTTACCGATGTCGGACATATTACCTCAGAAACCGATGATGATGGCGTGGATAGAATCGGTCAACGAGCTAAACTCGAGCAACTTGAGCCAATGGAAATTGCCGATAAGTACATGTGGGGGTATTTTCAGGATTTAGCTGCGCTGGGCGTGAAAAAACCAAGTATCACCCCAAGAGCCACAGGACATATTTTAGAGCAAATCGAGATGGTGCAGCGTTTAATCGAACGCGGTCACGCCTATGAACGCGACGGCAGTGTCTATTTTCGGGTCAGAAGTTTTGCCAAGTACGGGCATTTGAGCGGTAAGAAAATAGATGACTTAGAGCATGGTACACGCGAAGATGTGCGCGAGGACAAAGAAGACCCTCTGGATTTTGCCTTGTGGAAATTTGCCGAACCCGAACACATCATGCGTTGGAATTCACCTTGGGGTGAGGGTTTTCCGGGCTGGCACATCGAATGCTCGGCAATGGCGCTCAAATACCTAGGCGAGAATTTTGATATTCACGCGGGTGGTTTAGACTTGCAATTCCCGCATCACGAAGCCGAAATTGCCCAAGCCGAAGGCGCTGGTTACAAATTTGCCAAGTATTGGCTGCATGGCAACATGCTGACCATTGGCGGCGAGAAAATGAGCAAGTCTAAGGGTAACTTTATTACCCTTGCCGATTTTTACGATCAGAAAGCCGAACCAATGGTTTTGCGCCTTGCTTACGTGCAGAGCCATTACCGCAGCATTGCCGAAATTGGTGATGACACCATCGAAGGAGCAAAAACCGCCCTGTCGCGCTTACGAGAAGTCAAACGCGAACTCGAGCGGCGCTTTCCAGATGCTCCAAGTGGCATAACCCCAAGTTTAGAAACCGCGATTGATCGAGCCACCGCAGAATTTGAAACTGCGCTAGATGACGATTTCAATACCCCCAAAGGTTTAGCGGCTGTGTTTGACTTCACCAGAGAAGTCAACGCGGCACTGACAGCAGGTGCAGCCAAGGATAGTCTGGCAAGAGCTTGGCATTTTTACAATACCTTCGTTGGTGGCGTACTGGGCTTATACCACACAGCCCAAGCCTCGGCTCGAGATGATGCCCAACTGCTCGAGGGCTTAATGCAAATTGCCATAGAAGCTCGCGGGGTTTACCGTCAAAACCGAGATTTTAGCCGTTCAGATGGCTTACGTGAACGCTTAAAAAGCCTTGGTGTGACACTCGAGGATACGGCGGTTGGCACACGCTGGAAATTCGAGACGTGAAGTCGTTACTTATGAATTGAGCATAGCACTTTATGGTGTTCAGGTTAGCGCAAGTCATACTCACGCCCTTTCCAAGTCACTCGCCCAGCATGGTAACGACGTAAGCTCTCAAATCCAATCATTGCCCATATTGCCATGCCTATTGGGTGCAGAATGGTGTAAAGCGGGTCGTACCGATTGCGAATGTCCGAAATGACTCGAGGCAGCATGGAAAGTAGAACGGCTAACCACGCCCAATCCCAAAAAGGCAGGAGTAACCACGGTAGTAAGTACAAGCCTAAGTTCCATGTGGTAGCTGCAAAAAATGCGATTTTTGTTGCCCCAAAAGCAGGAAACACATTTTTGGCATAACCCTCGAAGGCTTCTGAACTCGAGGCGTACATCTTAGTAGAAATTGCTTTTGCGCCATTGAAAAGTAAGAATTTGCCGTGCTTATGCTTGACGGCTCGAGCCAGTGCCATGTCCTCAATCACACTGCGTTTGACAGCTTCATGCCCACCAATACGGGTGTAGGCTTCCCTTGTAAAAGCAAGGCACTGCCCGTTAGCGGCTACAGCCACACTAAACATTCTTAGTGGGACAAAAAAAAGCGGTAAGAACGCCAGTAAACTCCATTGCTGCAACGGTTGAATTAACCTTGAAATCGGGTCAGTGACTTCTTGGGCAGCCCAAGCACAAAGCGCATCAGCTTTTTGAACCTCGAGATTTGATGCAATTGCATTTGCCGTAAATGCTTGCCAAGTCGTATCTGCATCGGTAAAAATTAGGATTTCGCCCGTTGCTGCTTTGGATAACTGATGACACGCCCAGTTTTTACCAAGCCAGTCAGAAGGCAAAGGCAAACCCTCGAGAACCTGTACTTCCGAGAATTGCTCGAGAACCGTGCTGGTATCATCGTCTGAACGGTCATTTAGAACAATAATCTCGAGATTAGCTGCATCTTGAGCCAGTAAACTTGGCAGTAATTTCTCGAGGTTTCGCGCTTCGTTACGGGCGGGAATCAGAATACTAATTTTTTTACTCGAGCTTGGTGTTTGGCTTAACTCGAGCCAAAAGCGCGAATTGAATAAAGAAAACAATGCTAATCCAGCTTGAAGACTCAAAAACAGAGATTCAATCACGCAATAATCCCCTTGCCATTATCACACGCTGAATTTCATTTGTACCTTCGTAAATCTGGTTTAGTTTCACATCACGCAGTAATTTTTCTACAGGGTATTCACCAACATACCCAAAGCCACCGTGAACTTGAATCGCTTCGTTAGCCGCATCAAAAGCAATGTCCGAGGCGTAGGCTTTTGCCAGTGCCGCTTCCATGCTGTGCGGTTGCCCAGCATCCACGAGCCAAGCGGCTTTTTGGGTAATTAGCCTTGCAGTCTCGAGTCCAATATACATGTTCGCTAGCTTAGCTTGAATCATCTGAAAATCACCAATTGGTTTCCCAAACGCCTCACGGGTTTTAGCGTACTGCACACTCTCCTCGAGCGCCCGTCGTGCAATGCCAACACTGCCAGATGCCACGGGAATACGGGTTTTATCAAGGGTCTTCATGGCGATCTTAAAGCCGTCACCGATTCCACCTAGCATATTGTCTTTTGGCACACGTACATTGTCCAGCACAAGTTCGGCGGTGTACGTTGCCCGTTGCCCCATTTTATGATGAATTTTATTGTGCGTAAAACCATTCGTGCCTTTTGGCACAACGATAGCTACTGTTCCTTTGGCTTTAAGGGCGTAATCTACCGAGGCAAAAACCACCGCGAATTCGGCAATACCACCGTTGCTAATCCACATTTTTGTGCCGTTCAAAACCCATTCATCACCGTCCAGAACCGCTTTGGTTCGCATTGCCCCAGCATCTGAACCATTACCCGCTTCGGACAAGGCAAAACTTGCCAGACCAGCTTTTTGGGTCAGCGGCTCGAGAAAGCGCTTTTGTTGTTCAGGTGTACCACCAACCAGAATTGGGGTGATGCCCAGTTCAGAAGCCATTAAAATCGTGTAAATACCCATGCAGCCATAACCCATTTCTTCACCAATAATAATTTCCTCGAGCATCCCCAAACCAAGTCCACCTGCATGTTCGGGAATAATAATGTTGCTTAAGCCCACTTCAAAGGCTTTCTCGAGAATCTGAGCGGGGTATTCTTCACGCCTGTCGTAATCAGCTGCAATAGGAATGATTTCCTTAGCTGTAAATTCCCGTGCAAGGGCTTGGAGTTGCATCTGTTCGGACGATAAAGAAAAATTCAGGGACATGCGTAGATTCTACTGCTTTATAGCTCGAGTTCGTAATTTATGGATTGACACAGCTTACATCGGTGTTTGTACAATTTATACGAACATTCGGATTGATAACTTTGATTTTAGCCAAAAGTAATTGCTGCATACTGCGTACCGCTTTTCTGCTAGTGTTGAATGACTCGATTATTCTACCGTTTCGAGCAATAATTCTTAATCGAACTGCACTACGCCCCATCTTTACTATAAGAATCGATTCAATGTCCTGAAATGCAAAAACGGTTTCATATCGGTTTGAAATAGCTCCTGAAAACCACACTGATTTTGAATCCAAACCTATTTGATGTTTAGATTCGAGAACCATTAAATTAAATAGCCATAGAGAGACAATAAGCATCGGTAGAATATAGATTTCGGGTTTTGCTTTTTTCTGTAACAAATCGTTTGCTGTTTCTCGGAAGGCTTTCCTTGCTTTATTGACATTAAAAATAAGGGGAAAAATAATAATGGGGTATGTGAGAATTGCCCAAAAACCTGTAAATACCATCCAAAACCACATTCGATTCCACAAAGACAAAATTAGAAAATAACAAGAAATAAAAAGTGGTATTCCCCCCATCAATAATAAAACTATAGGAGCGCCATCTTCATAAATCCAGTAATACCGCACATCACGATATTAACATCTTAACTATCTCGAGAATTACTGGTTTGATTTGCATTTGTACAGTACACTCTGTTCTATGTCTCGTCTTGTTGCTCCGAACTTTATTACTGAAACTATCGAAGCCGACCTTGCTGCTGGGCGGGTGAAGAAAGTCGTGACGCGCTTCCCACCCGAACCCAACGGCTACGCGCATCTCGGACACACTTTTGCTTGCAATCTCAATTATAGCTTAGCTGCTGATTACAACGGAATTTGGGTGCTACGAATGGATGACACCAATCCCGAAACCGAAAAACTCGAGTATGTCGAAGCGATTACCAAAGACCTCGAGTGGATGGGTTGGAAAACAGAAGTTCAGTTTGCCTCAGATGATTTTGAGGTGATGTACGAATGCGCGGTGCAACTGATTGAAAAGGGCTTAGCTTACGTCGAGAGCGTTTCGGCTGATGATATGGCAAAACTTCGTGGTACAGTGGATAAAGTTGGTACGCCAAGCCCATTTCGTGAGCGTAGTGTGACCGAAAATCTTGATTTGTTCAAACGAATGCGCCGTGGTGAATTTTTAACGGGTAAACATGTTCTTCGCGCTAAAATAGATTTGGCAAATCCCAACATGAAACTCCGTGACCCACCGCTTTACCGAATTATGCACACCGAGCATTACCGCCAAGGTAAAAATTGGTGCATTTATCCACTCTACGATTATGCACAAGCCCTAAACGATGCGATTAACGGCGTGACTCACAGCCTGTGCAGCTTGGAATTTGTGGATAGCCGAGCCATTTACGACTGGATTCTCGAGCATGTGCAGCACCCCGCCCTAAAATCCCGTCCGTACCAATACGAATTTGGTCGTCGAAGCCTTGAATACACTGTGGTGTCAAAACGCAAATTAAAAAAACTGATTGAATCGGGTAGCGTGGCTGGTTGGGACGACCCAAGAATGCCGACCATTGCCGCACAGCGTCGGCGTGGCATCACCCCAGAAGCGATTCGAGCTTTTGCTCGGGGCATTGGGGTGTCGCGCACCAACCGCACCGTGGACATTGGTGCGCTCGAGTACGCCGTTCGTGACGACCTGAACAGCCGCAGCCCAAGGGTCATGGCAGTCTTGCGCCCATTAAAAGTGATTCTTGAGAACTTAGAAGCCACCCAAACCCTCGAGTTACCGTATTTCCCACCCGATGTGATTAACGCCAGCCCAGATGGTTTTGTGCCGCTTCCAAATGGTCAGCGAGTACCGCCCGAACAAGCCACTCGAGCCGTGAGCCTGACCCGCGAGATTTTCATTGAAAGTGATGACTTCCTCGAGGCGGGTACAACTGGTTTTAAGCGCTTAACCCTAGGTGGAACGGTGCGTTTACGAGGCGCTGGAATTATTAAATGCACCAATGTCGTTAAATCGCCAAATGGCGAAATTCTTGAGATTCACTGCACAGTATTACCCGAAGGCAAAGCGAGCGGTGTGATTCATTGGGTCAGTAGCGACACGGCTGTGTCATTTGAAGCACGGCTGTATGACCGTCTTTTCACCGTTCCAAACCCCGAGCAAGAAGCAAAACTCGAAGATGATATAGACTTTCTAGCGTACCTCAATCCGCACAGCTTTGAGCTTCTACACGGAAAAATCGAAGCGATTGTCCTCGAGCAACCAGCAGATGCCCGTTACCAATTCGAGCGCAATGGGTATTTTTGGCAAGACCCCATAGACTCGAGACCAGACGCATTGGTGTTTAACCGAATTATTGGTTTAAAAGATAATTGGAGCGAAGCAGCTAAAAACACTGAGCAAAAGTCGAAAGTCAAGAAAGAGAAAGAACCCAAAACAGAAGTTGAAGTATTACCAGAACTCGAGATAAGTGCTGAGTTACGCGCCTCACTCGAGCCAAGTCTACAAGCCATTATCAAAGCAAACCCAGAAAAAGTTGCTGCCTATAAGAACGGACGACATGGTTTACTTGGTTTTTTTGTGGGCGAAGCCATGAAAAGCCTAAGCGGTGGGCAAGCCCAAGTTATTCAAACTATTTTTAAGCAACTCCTCGAGAATTAACGCTTGCGACCATTAACCAATTCACGCATTCGCTGTTGTGAAACTTTAAGAAACAACAACCCATTGATTCGCACATAAGGTGCGTCATCGGGGTTAGTTGTTTCAGGGTCGTGGTTGATCAAGTCAAGCTCGAAGTTGCCATCAGCCGTAATTTCACCAGGCGAAATTCGCAGTTCCTCGTATAGCACCTCGAGCAGGGCTTCTCGAGTGTCTGGGGTGATGTAATCAAGGCAGAGTTCAATTCGGGTCACACCTAGATTTTACCTTAATTACTTGGCGGTAAGTTACGAGGAGAGGCATAAATTTCTAGTGGCTTATCCCGAGGAACACGGAATTCTGTGCCACCTCTAAAAATTTGTGCTTGAAGACGAATACGTACTTCGGTAGCACCACGACTATCAATAGAGGCGGCTGGATACTCTAAGGCAAAGCCCGTTCCAGGAAGAATCCCCACCATTAAAATATTTGCCGATGCGCCTCCGTTACCGTTTATTTGTGTACGGGTGTCATACATTCTTGAAACAAAGCTGGCAATTGTAACAGCATCTGCTCCAGAACGCGATAATGCAGGCAAAGCAGAATTTAATTTTTGAGCCGTTGAATCAGGATCAGGGCGTGGGGGTGAGCCTAATTCACAAGAATAAAGTGGACTATCACAACCAACTTCATCCCAACGAACCGTTGGAGTTGTAAAAGGACTAATACCTGTTACTGTATTAGACCTACTAGGGATAATGTCGTCAAGGTTTTCACGGTATTCCATTAACACCCATTGATTATTATTATCTGAATCTGAATCTAATTTATCAGCGCTCCCTGTAGCAGTTACAGCACTTCGTCTGACTGGATAATAAGCCACAAATTGATAACAAGAAATGGCTTTTTCTGCTGACCCTCCTGTACCATCACAGGCACCTTGACCTGGACGACGAGGAGCGACAATCATGGCAAGCATAGGTGCAGTTGCAAGCCCAACATCCCAAGTTGTACTTGAATTATCTGGACGCTGTTTTGTTACGCCACTTGCACCAAGAGTAAAGCGTGAGAAGGTAAAACTGATATTTGTAGCTGTTGTGCTATACCAAGTTGGAAAAGCACTGGTCGGACAGGTTTGTAAAGTAAATGTATTAGCACTTGAATCTTTGATACCACATGGCGGAAAAACATATAAAGCCCGTTGAACTTCATCTGTAATGATTGCAGCAGCATTTCGCATTTCTTCTTGCAAACTTGTTGTGCTAACTAAGGTTCGTGAAATTTGGGTACTGTCCCGTTGTAAGGTAAGCGCTCCTATCATTACCAAAGAGAACACTCCCAGTGAAATCATCACTTCGACCATGGTAAAACCTTTTTTTGTCATATGACCAAAAGTTTGTTTAGACATCTCGCCTCCAAATAAATCTAGCATTGTTTAAGGTCTTGTGATAAACGTACCCACTTCTACCCAGCGTCTTTGCCAGTCAGCAGTTGGTTCGCCTGAGTTTTGAGGGGGTTTTACTGTGATTGTGACAGTACGGATATTATCTGCAACATTCCAAGTGGTGCTGTTGGGGAGGATTTGCCAACCACCAGACATTTTAATATCCGCATTTGTTCCATCAGTGGATACAGTGGGCAGATTGGTCGTTGGTAGGTTATAGGCTGCTGTATCTGACCAGCGTACCTTTAACAACTCGAGATACGAACGTCCATATGCCAAGGCAGTGGTTTCTAAGGCACTATTTTTAGTGACTTGCAAAGGTAAGACAAAACCTGTACCAACTAATATTACTGTACTTAAAAGTAATATGGCTACAAGAACTTCGATGATCGAAAAACCTTTGCGCTTATGTTTATTCTGAGATACCACGTCGAATCACCTGCCCTGTTACACCGATCATGTCTACAGCAGTTTTTAGTTGACCTGTACCGAAACCAATTTGAATTGAAACACTCGGCGCTCCCGAAAGTCTACCAAAAGGTCCTGTGTAGCCAAAAACCAAACTGGTTGTCGCTGATGGTGTAGTTGACATAATTTTAATAGGGGCTGTTAATTTGCCACTAACCGTAGGCACTCCAGTCACCACAGTACCTGCAAAATTAATAGGTTCAAACACATATACCCCAGTGCTGATAGTCATTGTACCTCGGTAATCGTAGCTGTACCGACGTGCCAAAGAACGCGCCCTTTCAATGTCTGTTGCTAACTGAGTTTGAACCTGACGTAATTGTTGTACTCGTTGTTCTCGAAGAATACCACCGATTCCAAACGCCAGAATTATTCCCAGCACACAGATAACCACGAGAAGTTCGAGTAAAGTAAAACCTTGATTAAGTCTTTTTTTCATATCTTTGTCCTCGAGTTAGCGGTTGGCTTGTGTAAATGCTCCGATACGTCTTAAGCGCACACGATTTCCAGTTTGTACTTGTAAGAAGCCAACCGCACGTTCATCAAAAAAGATACCCATGGCTGGACCAGCATTACTACCAGAGGGTGATGGTCTAAAATCTAAGTTGTTGGGGTTATTAACAGTAAATCGAGCATTAACACCACCTGCACCACTTGTGTAATCACCCGTCACCAAGAACCCAAGTTCGGCTGCAATAACAGAACCATTGTGCATCCAACGACCTTCGTTGGTTGACCGTGCATTTTGCCAATTATTTTGATATGAACGTGCTAGTGTAAAAATTCCATGTGTTGAGTAGAAAATACCATCGGTTCGCAATGGTCCGTTCTGATTACCGCTTGTATCAGGATCTACATCACGCCCAGATTCTGTGGTACTTAACCACATCAGTTTTAACAAACGGGTTTGGCTAAGATCACCAAGGCGTGTAAAAAAGGTATTAGTTCCAATTGTACGGCTATCCGTTAAACCACCCAGCCAACCTGTGGTCATACCAACACTACCATCCATAGCTGCATTTTGAGGGCTTTGTGAAACCCAACTGTTTGCATCGGCAGCAGGATTCGTATTACCAGCGTTACTCCATGTGCGGTGATAAGCTCCGTTTAAGCCATTGGGAACACACCAAAAATTGGTATTTAATGGCTGGTTACCTTGGTTAAAACGGTTGGTTGTGGTTCTAAAAGCATTGCCAACTGTCGAAGCACAAATTAAATTATTTGCTAATTGGCTCGTACTTAAGCTATTGGGTGTTGTGTAATAACCATTTGTAATACGGCTGCCTGTACGAATTGGACCGTTACTTGGCGAAAGCGTAATTGCAGTGGCAGTATTGCCATTGTTTAGTTGTGTACCTGCATAACCTCCGAAACCACCACGAGCAACTGTTAAACCAAAAGGCATGGACTTAAAATACCGACGGCTAAGAGCAGGGTTTCCAGAGGCATCCACGGCATTTCTAGCACGATCATTGGCATTTGCAGCAGTCATTGGTACAAACCCCATCCAACGCGAATTTGAACCACTGGATCCAGGGATGTTGTAGTAACTCCAAGGGGCTGGTGGGTTAGTATTGGTTAAATTTTCAGTGCTTCGCCCAACTTGATCGTTAATCAGGTCAAAAACCCCCCCTCCCCAAACGCCATTACCATTCGTACCACGATAATCTGGGAAGTCATAATCACCCACTGCAATAACACCACCAGCAAGTAAACCAACCAAAGGCATGTTTTCTGGGTTGCGATAACTTGGATTAGAACCATCTACAATTTTACAAGCGGTCGTACCACAACCGTAAACAAAATCACCAACAATGTAAATGTTGCCTCGAGCAACGATGCGCCCTTTGCCTTTAATTTGTCCTCGAACAACAACATCTCCATTGATATTGATTGTACCGTCTATTTCTACAGCCCTATTGGTTGAACTGAGCCTACCCGCGTCAATAATTAAATTACCATTCCAGACCGAACTGGTTGCAAGGGTTGTCGCAGCCGCATTACTGACACTCGGGAAAATATCAGCATCGGTTAATGGGATGTTCAGAATTGCACAATTTGCACCACTGACCGCAAGTAACGGAGTTACGGCTGGGTTTACTGGACAGGTGTGGGCTGTTCCGGTATTTGCAAGGAAACGAAATATCAATTGCAAAGTTTGACTTGGGGCAACATAACGAACCCAAAAGTTATTTCGAGTTGATCCATCTGCGTTTTGAAGTACGTTAAATACCCGTTGGTTAGCAACAATGGCAGCACCAAGGGTTAGATTATCTGTTCCGGGTTCATAGTCACGATTATTTGGGCTTGCCAAGGCTTCTTGAACCAACCAACCGCGATAGTTATTTACAATATTTGTGGCAGCAGTAAGCGCATTTGCCGCTTGATTACCACGCAAAGCTGTGGTTAAATTTTGAACTTGAAGACCAAGATTATTGAAGTTTACACCTAAGCCCTGAGGGGTTGTTGCACTTAACGAATTAACGGCGGTCGGGTCGTAAGTGATGGGAGTCGTCAAAGTCGCTGCTGAGCTAGGGCGGCTGACCCCAAAAATACGAGCCGAACTACCTGCTGGAACTTTAAGCGAACCAGCAGGAGCGCCACCAACATAGTTTGCCCATTCCGTATCGGAAAGAAAATCATCACCATTTGTATCAGGAATAATCGTTGGAAAGTTATCAGGTACAGCACCGTCGGGCCAGTCAGCATAGGGCTTTGCAGGACCTACTTGGGCTGAAGTCGGATAGTATTTATATATTTTTGCTTTAGAAACGGTTTTATTGTTTGGAGTATCAATAATTGGGGCAGTGATGTCTGGATTTCCATCTGTCTGACCAAATGGTTTACCAATTATGTTCGTGATTGCGCCTGCTGCAACTTTGCCCGGACTACCAGTAACCCATTTTGGTGAGTAAACATCATTAGCGGTTTCACCAAATACGTTTTTGCGTACATATAAAGTACCCGCGATCAGGGTATCACCATCGTGAGCAGGGTTTAAATTCACATCTTCATCAAGAACCGCCATACGAACACGATCAAATGTTTGTGTGCTGTTAGAATCAGCGTAGGCACGTGTCATATTATCTACATGTAAATGACATAAGGAACAGTTAACTGCCTTAGTCAATACAGCGAAACGATCCCCATCAAAGGGAGTTGTTGAGATTTCTACTGTTCGTCTTAATTGACGAGCTGCTAATTCTTGCGTACCTTGTTTAACCGCACCCACAGAAGTAATAGTCAATGATGTGCGATTTATTGAATTGTCATCTGTACGTGTAATACTTACTGTAAATGCCGCACCACCAATTGTACCTGTTAAAGTAATAGGCACTTGGTTGTTATATAAATTCGGAATAGCAGGGTTTGTGACTGGTGCATTTGTGTAGTATTGGCAAGTCGCGTTATTATTTTTATTTAACACACGATCAGGATCACCATTTGCCCATTTACCTGTCAACCACTTCTTAAAAGCGCAAGTGTCAAACTCAGCGGTTTTTCCATTGACAACAAAAGTGCTATCAGCGGAAGCCTTCCACCTCTCTTCTGGAACATAGTAAATTTGATACAGGGCTTGCTCAATGCCAGCTTCGGCTGCATACTGTGCGCGTGTAGCAATCACGCCATCTGAACTCGAACGTCTGTTGCTTAGTGCTAAGAGACTAGAAATGGCGACAATACTCACCAAAACAACCATAAGCGATAGAACTGTTACCAAAGCAATGCCTTGTTGATGTTTAGAAACCTTTCGGATTTGAGAACCAGTTTTTGTCATAGGAAACTCCTCTGTTAGTAACTTACATGAGGAGTGAGATTCCTAAAACCCCACAGCAGGGGATTTGCCTAACGCGGCGCGGCTGTAAATCCAGCCAAACACATTTCGTCAGTTGTTCCTTCCCCCCAAACCGTATAGCGTGGCTCGAGTTGTTTGCCACCAATGTACGGTTGGTTTTCTTTGGTGTTGTCCCAAGTGCAGGTTAGGCGCACCACGTCACCTTTGCTGATTTCTATGGGGTTCTCGAGGGTGTACCCGCGTTGCCAGTGAAAATCCCAACGTGGAATATCGAGCAGTACCTTGGCGTTTTTGCTTGGGTTTAGCTCGAGCTTAATGGCTTTGCCAAGTAAGTGCATATGACCTTGGATTTGAATAATGTTACGGTCAGCATTAACCGCAAAGTCACATTGGGTGGTGCTGATGCCGTTTTCGTGCTTGGGTTGTTTTTGGCAGTAGGTCAGGAGTAATCCGCCTTTGAGTGCATTGGTCAGTTCGGGTTCTTGGTACTTTTCTACAGCTTTGTAAGCTGCCTCTCTCGAGCAAGCGTTGCTTGGGTCACTCGAGATTCCAGTTGGACAAGCAATTTCTACGGGTGATAAGAATAAGCTGGTGCGTAAAGCTGTGACTTTAGCGTTTTTGGGTGCAAAGTTGAGTTTAGCGGTTGTGCGGTCTGAACCTTGGTTGGCGGTATTGTTGTAATGAACTTGCAATACAAGGACTGTACCGGGTTTAAGGCTGACTCCAGTACCGCTCGGGTAGGTCACACCACCAGTTGAACCAGGAACCCAATTGCCCATGATGCTAAAGCCCATACTGCCAGTTCCGCCACCAATGCGGATTGGAACACCGGGTCCGCCAAAGCATTCGTAGCCACCGCGTCCATCGGCGGTATTCTCGAGTTTACGAATTTCAGAGACCATCTGTGGTTCTACAGTAAAAATAATCACGTGATGAACCATTTTCTTGTTGCCCGGTACGATGTCATAACCCGTGATGAAACGCTCAGAATCTTGTTTGGGGTCTACGATAAAGCAACGGTACTCGTCTGAATAAGCTGGGTTTGGAGCAAATGGTTTACCAATGTCCATGACCAAATCCGCATTTTGAATTCGATTTGTTGGCAGTACCCGTGGCTTAGCATCAGTTGTTTTGCCCAGTGGCGCTCCAGCCCAAGCCCAGTTGGCAATAATCGCAATTTCGTTATCGTTAAGTTTGGTTTCTCCAACAAATTTAGGACTGTTACTACTTGGTTGCCAAGGCGGCATAATTTTTTTCTGCACCGCAAATTGCGAGGCTCGAGCATAACGCACCGCATCGGCAGGTTTCTCGAGACTAAAGGGTGCAATACCACCTTCGATATGGCAGCCTAAGCAGTTTTTATCGAGGATGGCTTGAACATCTTTGTAATAGGTTGGAACATAGGATAAAAGTGGCGGTAATGTGGTTTGTTGTAAGTCAGAACGAAACGCTGCGTGATGCCCTTTAGTGCGGGTTTCACTGACCAGAGTGTTCTGAGGGCTAAGGGTACGGGCTGCTAGTGCGCCACTTAGAATAACAGCAGTGGCAATCAACCAATTGGGCTTAAACATATTTTTAGGATACACCCAGAATGTCAGAATAAAATGTGACTCAAGTCAGGGCTGCCACGATAATTGCAACCTCGGTAATTTCTACAATTGCGCCGTAAACATCGCCGCTAATCCCACCATTTAGTCGGCTCGAGGCAAACCACGCGACCGCCAAAGCTGCTAGAAGCGCAACAACCGCCAGTTTTGGCGCTAAAAATACGGCGGGTAGAGCAATTAAAAACCCGACTTTCCAGTTGCCTTCCCGAGACCTAGCGCCAAGGCTTTCGACTCGAGCGCTTGGGAATAAGTTCATGGGGATTAACAGCGCGGCTCTGGCAAGCACTGGGGCGAGTAGCAGTGGTAGCCACGCCTCGAGACTTTGCAAGGCACTCCACTTAAGAAGAATATGCACTGCGCCAACCGCTAAGCCAAATGCACCCATGTGAACATCGGACAGTATCTCGAGCCGTTGGGCTGGGGGTTTAGCAGTTAGGAGCGCATCGCCGCAGTCCACCAGACCATCAAAGTGCAGCATTCCAGTTAAACCAAACCAAACGGCAAGTAGTAAAGCCGCCGCAACTGCATCGGGTAAGCTCGAGAAGAGCAGCATTGCCAAACACAAGAGTATCCCGAGTGTCCAACCAACGGCGGGGTAATACCCACTGGCGTTTCTAAATTCGCCTTCTTTGATTTCACCAACGTGCGGCAACGGCAGTGTGGTTAAGAATGTATGGGCTAAGTGCAGTCCGCGCCAGATACTCGAGTTCACACGGCTATTCTATGTTGGATTGTGTATGGCATTCTACAACTGATTGTGTATTACTGTGTCTTTTGGTTAGAATTGGTAAGAAGCTGCACATCGGGGATTTTTGGGATTAACGCTACTCTTTTTGTTTTTGGAGGCTGCATATGAATGTGATTTTCTTATCCCCGCATTTTCCACCGAATTTCAGGCATTTTGTTCGTGGTTTACGTGAAGCTGGTGCGACGGTGCTTGGCTTGGGTGACGAACCTTTTGATAATTTGCATTCGGATTTACGGGGCAAATTCCATGAGTATTACCGTGTCTCGGACATGGAAAATTATGATGCCTTGGTGCGTGGTATGGGTCATCTGACCTTCAAATGGGGCAAAATTGAGCGTTTAGATAGCCTGAACGAACATTGGCTCGAGACCGAAGCGGCACTGCGAACTGATTTTAACATTGCAGGTATTCAGTTAAATTGGATCGAAAATATCAAACGCAAATCGCATATGAAACAGCGTTTTCGTGAAGCGGGTGTTGCTGTAGCAAGGGGACAAGTCTGTATAACAGTTGATGAAACCAAAGCCTTTATTAAAGAAGTCGGCTATCCGATTGTGGCAAAACCAGACATTGGTGTGGGTGCAGCTAAAACCTATAAAATCACTGATGACTTTGAACTCGATTTTTATTTACGCGACAAACTCCCCGTTGAGTACATTCTCGAGGAATTTATCAAAGGCGATATTGTCACTTTTGATGGTTTAACCGATAAAGACGGTAAAATCCTATTTCTTGCGTCGCATCGTTACTCGAGAGGTGTGATGGAAACTGTCAATGAAGATGGCGACATTTACTATCATTCTGAGCGGGTTATTCCCGAGGCGTTAATGCAGGCTGGCATGGCATCGTTAAAAGCCTTTGATGTGCGCGAACGGTTCTTTCATCTTGAGTTCTTTGATATTGATGGCAAAATTACTGCCCTAGAAGCCAATATCCGCCCGCCGGGTGGCTTAACGGTGGACATGTTCAATTATGCCAATGACATGGATGTCTACCAACAATGGGCAAATCTTCTGGTCAAAGGTGAATTCACCGCCAAAGCTGATCGCCCGTATCACACGGTCTATATTGGACGCAAAGACCATTTACAATACGAATTAGAACATTCTGCCGTTCTCGAGCAGTATAAAGACATGGTTTGTCATCACGAACGAATTATGAGTATTTTTAGTCGAGCGATTGGCAATTACGGCTATATTTTGCGTTGCCCAGACCTCGAGCCGTTACTATCAGCCGCCGAAGAGATTATTAAAAAGCTATGAAGAAAAGGCGAAGGTTCTTACTTTTGCCCTTCGCCTTTTGCCCTTCGCCCTTAGGAGCTACCATGCACATCGAACATCATCAATGGTTTTCTAATCACCTTGGGCATGACATGCACTTTAAGGTCTACGGACACTACGGGCAGCCAATTCTGGTTTTTCCTGCTCAGGATGGGCGTTTTCATGACTTTGAGGGCTTTAAGATGATTGAAGCCTGCAAAGACTTTATTAACGGCGGGCGGGTCAAATTTATTTGTATTGATAGTGTGGACTGGCAAACTTGGACCAATAAAGGTATTCATCCTGCTGATCGTGCCAAACGACATGGCGATTACGAAAAATACGTGATGAATGAAGTTGTGCCTTGGATGCAGAATAACACTGGAACAAATACAATGTGGACAACAGGTTGCAGCATGGGGGCTTTACATGCCACCAATTTTTTCTTAAAACGCCCTGATGTGTTCGATGGGTTAATTGCCTTATCTGGTTTGTACAGTATGCAGAGTTTTATTGGTGAGTACGGCGATGACAACACATTTTACAATAGCCCTTTGCAATACTTACCGAATTTATCTGACCCATGGTACTTAGAGCATTATCGTCGGGCAAAAATTGTTTTTGCAGTCGGACAAGGCAACTGGGAAGTCGAAGCGATTGCTGATACCCAAGCCATGCAGCAACTATTAGCCTCTAAAAACGTCCCTGCTTGGTTTGATTACTGGGGTTATGATGTGCCGCACGATTGGACTTCTTGGCGCGACATGATGCCGTATTTCTTAGGGAAAATTCTATAAATCTCCAAGAAAAGATGCCATAAAAAAAGGCAGTTACTCTGCCCTTTTTAGTTTTTTTATTTACTCTGCCATGACTTCAATTTCGACCAGACAGGCTTTGGGCAGTCCTTTGACCGCCACAGTAGTACGCACAGGAAACGGGGCAGAAAACTTGGTGGCATAAACAGTGTTCATGGCAACAAAATCAGCCATATCTGCCAAAAAGACATTGCACTTAAAGACATCGGCTAGGGTTTTACCAGTCGCCTCGAGAACTGCTTCTATATTCTTAAAGACTTGCTCGGTTTGTTCGGTAATCCCACCAGCCACCAAGTCGCCCGTAACAGGGTCAAGTGGAATTTGACCAGAAAAGTAAATCACACCAGATTTGGTACGAACCCCTTGGGAATACGGTCCGATGGCGGCTGGGGCATGAGCAGAAGCAAAAGTATCTCTAGGCATAAGTAAATCCTCCGAGTAAGTAGTCTATCAGGATTCTAGGCGTTCAAACTCATGGATTTTACGCACATCTACTGCTACCCCGCCACTGGTGTCTGGCACGTACATACTCGAGAATTTTGCATTCCAAATCACTTCTTCTCCCTTGTACGAACCACGTGCATGAACTCTCTGAAACAAGACATCATCTAAGCCTTGAATCACAACAATAAATTCAGCTTGGCTGGCTTCTAAATCTGCTTTGGTGATTCCCCAAAGCGGACTACTTGGTGTAATCGGATGCACCACCGTCCAAGCTAAACTAAAAAAAGCTACGGTGCTTCGTTCAAGACCTAAATTATAAAATTTTCGCATTCGTTTGCCGTTTACGTTTTCAAATCTCGAGAAGCTCACCTGAGCCGCAATTTCAATAATTTCGTTTTTATAGCCATTAGCAACCCTGAACATCAGCCCATTACCCGTTTGAAATGGGGCAATTAAAGCGTTTTTACTCCATAAAATCCTTGAATTTGGCTTGGAGAACCTCGAGAAAACCACACCTGTAATTAAAGCCGCCCCGAGCAAACCCAAGAACGCTTCGATACTCGAGAGGATATGAGCCGCCACATTGTTTGGCGCAATATGACCATATCCTATTGTAGATAGGGTTTCGATACTAAAGAAAAACCCACGCCAAAACAAGTTTTCAATTTGGTTTGGCGTACTCATAAACAGCGCATCCTTACCACAAAGCACGTACAGTACAGCAAAAACAAGGTTAATGCCAATAAACCCAGCCGTTAAACTCGAGAAGAACAACCACCACGGTATGGAAATCAGGGCATAAAATGGGTTTAAGCTCTCGAGCCGCCCAAGTCCTACCCGATGCGTGTTAAAACTGCCATCTTTATTTAAGAAACGACTTGACTGCTCAGCTTGTACCCGACCAATACCAAGGTCATCGGCTGGGATTTGAATAGGAGATTCAGATTGCGAAACAAAGCCAGATTCAGGCTGCAACATGCCAAACAGTATACTCAGACCGAATGCAAACCACCATCGGCAAGGTACACCGAACCCGTTACAAAACTGGATTCATCGGACAGCAAAAAAGCAATCACAGGCGCAATTTCTGATGGTGTTCCGTAACGCCTAAGCGGAATGTTTTTCTCCAAGTTGCCTCGAACCGCTTCGCTCTGACCGGGTTTTAGGCTCTCGTCGTAACCACGCATCATGCTTGAATCAAGCGGACCCGGATTGACACTATTAACCCGAATGCCCTTACGCCCAAATTCTGCCGAAGCGCCTCGAGTCAAACCAACCACCGCGTG
>JBEGTV010000003.1:0-23423 GCA_041179225.1 Deinococcota bacterium
GAGGTGATTGCAAGGCAGCTTTGGAATCCTGAACGGCGTTTGATAGCCCGTACCTTGCTTGAATCAGTCAGCACCATCAATCTACGGGCAGCGATTGGCTTATTACAAGCCGCTCAACTCGAGACCAGTGCTGAACTTGCCGCTTGGCAACTAATTGCCGAACAAGCCACCCGTTGGCGGGCGTTATCATTGGCGGGTGAGTGCTTTTTGGGCGCAATGAAACTTTGTGCTGGAACATTAAAAGCCGACCTTGCGATGCGAGCCTCAAAGTGCTTGCGCCGAGCTAACCGCGCTCAATCGTTGCAACTTATGAATCTTGCGCTTGGGATCGCACCGTTGAACGAAAGCTATCAACTCGAGTGGTGCAGAGCCATTTTGGTCAATGGTCAGTTCGATCAAGCCAAACAGTATTTGCAACACAAAGATTTGCAAAACCCGTTGTGGTTGGCATTGCAATTGCAAACCTTGTTTCAAAGCGGCGAGGATCAGCTTGGGTTAAGCCTATGGAAGCAGCATCAGGCAAAGCAAGGCTTGCTAAGTGAAGTTCAGCAAGGTTTGCTCTGTGAAGCTACCCAATTGCAAACTGCCCGTGCTTTGTTACGCCAAAGGCAGTTTCAAGAAGCCTTTGATTTGCTTGGACAGCAACAATCAGCCGCCCGAGATACCATCACTGCGGCTGGTCTACTTCAGCTTGGACAAAACAAAGAAGCCTTACTACTGCTCGAGACGGCGCTACAAAAAAATGTGTCAGTGCCAGAACGCGAAGCGCTGATTCATCAACGTGCATTGGTATTGCAAGCACTTGGGCAATTAAAAGCTGCTCAGACCGATGCAGAAACCGCCCTCGAGTTACTGCAAACCGAAAGTGATGAATTTCGTTTAGCTGCCCGAAAAAATACGCTGGCAGGCATCTTGATTGAACTCGCCGAATTTGAACACGCCGAGCAACTGCTGCTCGAATCCCGACGCACCCTGAGCCTCTTTGGACACTCGAGACAATTGGTCAGTATCGAACGCAACTTGGCATGGTTGTACCTCGAATGGCAACCAGAAATGGGTGACGCATTGGCATTAAAACACGCTAGAAATGCCTTACGAAACGCTAAAAATCTGTGTGGTATTACTGAACTACACGAACACCTCGCCTTTATTGCTTGGGCAGAAGCCCTACACGGCGACCCGCAGAATGCCTTAAACCTGATTCTCGAGACTCCACGCGACACTGCCCTTGGTCAATGGGTACATTTGCTGTGCTTAGAAAAAATGGGATGCCCCGATATTGTGAAAGTATTCAGCCATTGGCTAAGCACACAACCCAACACTCCACGTACCCAACGCTATGCTCTCGAGTTAGACCGCCTTCAAAACGGTACTAACTATAGTCGCTTTCAAGACAGCCCCGACGAAAATCCGTTGGCAATTCATATTCTTAAACGTTACTTCCCACAACAAAGCCCAAATACAAAAGCTACAACAACTGAAAAACTCGAGGTTCTGGGTGTATTACGCATCAATGGCATTGGTGTTTCAGGCAGGTTACGCCGCGCCAAAGAACTTTTATTGTGCTTAGTCGAAGCCCAAATTGTTGGAAAACCCGAAGTGTCACTGCTCGAGATGATTGATTACCTTTACCCAAATGAAGACGAACACCAAGCCTCGAGTGCCATAAGGCAATTGGTCTACCGAATCCGCAAAACATACGGCGAGAACACCATTCATCGCGGTTTACACGGTTACATGCTTGGTATTCCCAGTGATGCCGAAGAATTCTTAAGCACCAACAACACCCGTTTATGGCGCGGCGCATACCAAGGTGATTCAACATCGCAGAAATCTAGTGTTATTGAGGTATTGCAACATCATTTAGAAACTTGCATCCAAAATCTTCTCGAGCATGACCCCACCGAAGCCGCTCGAGTTAAACGATTTATTGTCGGTTCGGAAATCTTAGCTTAAAACACTCAAATTTATTTTCTGAAAACACTTGCTCTTCGCTCGAGCAAAAGCGTGTACTCTATTACCCTGTAAAAACCAAGTTAAGAAACGAAATTAGAAAACCTTATGAACCGCGTGCAGCACAAATCGTGAAAAAGTCGGACACGCCTTTGCCACTGTTTTCAAATCCGATACTGCTTTGATAATGCCTTCTGCATTGACACGATCATTGTATTCCCAACCCGCCTCTTGCTTAAAAATTTTAGTCAAACGTTTCTTAGGATTATCAATCGTTTCGGGATCCTTGAAACGATTCAAACGAACAGCCCGACTGGGTTTAGATAAAATAGTTTCAAGGGCAGTTTTATCTGCCAGTAACCAAGCCTCGAGTTCTTCTTCGATACAAACCAAAAAAACCTTTCGTGTATCAGCTGTACCGACTTTGGGTGATTCAAAATCTTTTGGTGCAACACCAGCCGCCACCAAAGCAGCAAAAATCTGTTCACGATCTGTTTTACGACATGGTTTTTGACCATCTTCACGCCAAGCAGGAAATAAATCCCAAACAATTAGGACACGTTCACAACCCTCTGCCAATAAACGCACGGTACTCTCGCCACACCCAGCAATCAGTTTTTTCTTATTATCCAGAGTGATAGGTTCAATCACTGTATTCACATCTAATCTGGTGACAATGTGCTTGAAAACCTTTAAGTCTGCTCCAAGTGGACCACATTCAACAATTAAACCCAGTTTTCGTTTAGTTGGTTGCGTCATGAATTTACTCCCCGCAAACGACCCATTGTGTACAACTGCCCCGGACTGAACTTCTCGAGCCAAGCCGCTAAATGCTTTTGGTTGGCAGGGCGGGTAAAGACTGGTTGACCATTGACCCTTTCGACCACAATAATTTGCGACAACGATAATAAATCTAGTAAATAAGGCGAATGCGTTGTAATTACCACTTGGGTAATCCCATTTTCCACCGCCCGACGAATTTCCTCAACAATTAAATTAAGGGTACGTGGGTCAAGCCCATTCTCGAGTTCTTCAATAAAAATAATTGGCGGTGGGGTCGGATGCCGCAACACACACAGCAAGGCTAAAACACGCAACGTTCCACTCGAAAGCAACCAACCTGGAATCTTATAATCCAATTCCGTAAGCTGCAAATAAACCGTGCGTTCAAGTTCTGAAGTAATCGAAGGCTGTAAATCTTTTGCGTATGGAAGTACATACATTAAGGTTTCGATAATTCCATTAAATGCTTCTTGGTTTTGGTCGCGGATACTTAACAAATACTCGGCTACATTTGAACCATCACGAAGCAGTTGAACTTGTGAAGAAGCACGTTGTCTTGGTCGTGGCGTTCCCATTTGCTGCGGATTGAGTTCCAAAAATTGCCAACGATCAATCCCATGAGGGTAGCTGTCAAGGTCTTCACTGCCAATTTCTGATTTGTTCATGTACCAATCCCAAGCACCATCACTTGAAATAACACTTTGAGTCTTTAATTCAACTGTATCTAAGCTCGAATTATGCGCCGAGGGTTCATAATTCAATCGGAAAATCTTTCCTGAAGCATCTAACTTAACTTGAAATGCTATTGGGTTTGTCAGCCAAGTTCCTTTCGCCGACAACGTATCTTGAATCATTTTCGCCCGATTCGCAGCCCCCTTATGCCAAATGTGTTCAATGCCTCGCCAGCGTTGCAAGGCAATATCTAAGCCATCAAGTACAATATCTTGAAACATCTGTAGACCTTCGATTAGACTGCTTTTCCCGACACCATTATCCCCAATAAATACAGTCAGTGGCGTAAATTTTATTGTGCCACTATCCAATACACTCTTAAAATTTTTCAATCTAAACGAGCTTAAATACAGTCCTTTTGCCATACTTGTAGTCTACTTGATTAGCCCATTGACCACATCCCGATAAGCATTCCGAGCCGCGACTCGAGTCGGTTCTGGTACAAGCGGGAAAGTCCCGAGAATATGGGCAAATTCGCTTTCGCTAAGCCCGTATAAATGGGCGATCAACCCATCTAATTCTGCCCGTAGCTTGGCGCGTTCGGCGGGTATGGTCGCCCCATTCGCACTGCTGCTTATGCCTGCGCTTTTGGCGAGTTCATCGAACTCTGGGGTGGTGCAAATAAGTTTGGCGGCTCGAGTGATAATGGGTTTGAAGCGCGGGTCTCGAGATGTCAGACGCGGCACTGGAAGTTGGTTTAGGATGAATGTATTTAGGTTGGTAGTCATCCGATTTCTAAGAAAGTAGTCTGATACGAAACTATTTAATATGCTACAAACCAGCAAAAGTTCTGAATATGAATAGCGGACTTTATTATAGTTGACTGAATCGTGCTGAAATGGAAAATGCACAGATAGAGAATTACCTGCAAATGAATTTTTCGGCAAAATAGACACTATAAGTGTTCTTTCGTTCGTATTAGAAGCAATTTTTCGGATAGCTAATCTATATTCTTCGTAATCATTTACTAAATCTTTTGGTATTAACTTGATTTTTGAACGCTTAGCTCGCTTAGAGAGAAATTCCTCTCTGATTTCTGAGGGTGTAATCCAATAGCGAGGGCTTGAATAATGACTGTCAAACTGCCAAATTTGGTCGCCTTCATATAGGGGAAAACCAGTATCTGCTGTCTTAAAATGCTGTCCGCCTCGAGTCATATGAAATTCTTCGCCATATATTTCTAGTTCCCAACCTGTAGAACTTTGATTTAGAAGCGGAAAGTGAGCGAATTTAGAGGATATTAAAAAATCCATTGGATTATCAAACTCTTCGATACTCCAACTATGGGGACTAGCTCGTTTAATATTTTCGACTTGTAAAACCATACCGATTTCATCTGGGAATTGCTCGAGGTCGGTTACATCTAGGCGCATAAAAGTAGCTGGAAAGTTTGTGGTGCTGCCAGTTTTGGCAAAGGATAGAACCACGAATTTGAAACGGCTATCCACGCCTTCAAAAATAGTTTTGCGGTTTTCAAAACCAAATAAGCCCGTTATGGTGGTTTGCTCAAAGAGCATTTCGCGTAAGCCTTTTGCTCCTAGGTCAGTATAAATTCCACTTGGGATGACAATGCCGCATTGTCCGCCAGAGCGTAGTAAGTTATGGCATTGCTCGAGAAAGAGTTTGTACAGGTTGATGTCTGTGCCTGTTTTTTTGCCATTGACGATGCTGCTTTGGTTTGTAAATTGCTTGGTTGACCTAAAATAACTGCTTTGGTAGGGGAATCTGGATAAGTAATCCACATAGGCTTTTTGCACTTCAGGGTTTTTGCTTAGAATGGTGTCTTTTGCTTGCTCGAATTCTTTGATCGTCATTTTGTTTTTGGTTACGACATCGCTGTACTCGGCAAAAAATTCTTTATCTTGGGGTTTGAGAATATCCCACGGTGGATTGGCAATAATTGCGTCAAAACCACCAGTTTCCATGACTTCAGAAAATTCAAAGCCCCAATGGAACGGCTCGAGACTTAGAATATCGTTTAACTCGAGGTGTCGTTTTTTGGTTTTGCCTTCTTTGTTTTTTGTGGTGTCCCAAGTGGCGGCTTCAAATTGTATTTTTAAGCGTCCAAAATCCTCGAGTAACATTGGATTAAGCACTTTTAGGGCTTCGGTACGTCCGTTTTGCAGATTGTCACGTAATCCTTGTAAATTGGCAATTCCCAATTCGGCACTGTGGCGGTAACTGTTGAGGTCTATTAAACGCTGTTTGATAATGTCCGGGTAATCGGGCATAAATAAGCTGGCGTTTGGATTGAGTCGTTTGTATTCTGCTTCGTCTACGTGCATTAAACCAATTAAGCTGTTGCCGCTCAGGATATTAAAGTCTATGTTCGGTAATGGCTCGAGGTCTTCGACACTTTTGGCACTGCTGACCATGGCTAGAAAAAGCCGTAATCGTGCAATGTCGGTGGCTTCGGGCATTAAGTCAACACCAAAAAGGTTATCGGTGACAATGCGGCGTTTGATTACATAGTTCATGGTGCTGCGGTTGCCTTGGACTTTTTTCTTCCAAGTGTTTAAGTATGGGTCATTCAGAATATCTATGCGTCCTAGAATTGCGCCGTAAATATCGGTCAGGGTTTTTAGGGCAGCGATTAAAAACGCGCCAGAACCACAAGCTGGGTCAAGCAGTTTAAGTTTGGGTAGCACTTCCTCGAGCAGTTCTTTGCAGAGGTTAGCGTCTAGTTTTAAGAGCATTTCGGGGAGGTCGCTAAATTTCTTTTGGGGTAATCCTGCTACGCCGCGCCCAACATTGACTTTCTCGAGGATAAGCTGATGAATCGTTTGTTTACAAAGGTATTCGGTAATTTCTGGGCGGGTGTAATACGCGCCAAAAGCCTTGTTGTTGATGTATTTTTCAAAAATATAGCCTAGTACATCTGGGTTTATTTCGTTGTCGTTGCCTTCTGGGGTGTCGTCTAAATTCCAAGAGTAATCGCTAAACAGCTTGAATAAATTCTTAAAGGCTTGGTTTTCTATTTGGATATTTGGGTTTTCATCTTCGATTCGGTGCGCTAAAAAAAGTCCGCCGTTTAAGTATTTAATTTGTCCAAGTTTCTTTTTTGTTGCATCATCTCGAGCCTCAAACGGTTTAGCAAAACCTTCAAAGAACAGGTCTTTTAGAAAATCTTGGTAGAAATTTTTTGTTGCCTCGAGTTGCTGAGTATTTTCGGTTGCCTCGAGTTTTTGGTTTAAGTAGTCGCGGTTGCCGTTGTCGCCACTTTTGGTGTCCAAAAAGCCTTTTTTCTGTAAAAAATAAATAAACATCAGGCGGTGCAGCAGCACACTGGCATAATGGGCTTTGTCTTTTTCGTTTTGTATGCCAGTAATAAAATTTCTAAACTCGAGCCGCACCAAGTCAAATTCTTTGTAAAATTTCTTGGTGATTTTATCAACATCCAGCGCATTACCTAAACGTTTAACGGCTTCAGTAACTGGTAAATTACCGCGTTCGTCGAGGTCAGATATGTCCACGAACATGCCAATAATTTTGGATATAAATAAGTCGCCTGTTTGACCTTTGACAAATAAGTGGTCGCGCTCTATTTCTTTTTTACCATCGCGTTTGACCCAGTACCAAAGGCTTTGCGTGGGTGCATCTATTTTATCGGTAAAAATAATCAGGTGTTCAAATGCCAGTTTACTAATTTCCTTGTGGATTCTTTTGCGGGTATCACGGTTGCTGAGCGCATTGGTGTTCTCGATTTCAAAGACTTGAACTCCGCCTAGGGTGGCAATGCTTTGGTAGTGGCTGGTGGTGTCAGCTATTTTTATGCTGTTTAAGTTGTTGTTGCGTGGGTTTTCCCAGCCAAGTAGATTGAATACCGCCTTGAAATCAAAGTCTTGTAGGTGTTGGCGTAGTTTTTTAATACTTAGACTCATACTAATCCTAGTGAACAAATAATTTCTGGGGCTTTACCTTCGGTGTCTTCTTGGATGTTGCACAGTCTATGATCTTCGCGTAGCGCAAACACAAGGTTACAGAGGTCTTCGTCGGAAATTCCAGCTTTCAATTGCCGATTTAAGCTATCTCGAGCCGTTTCAAAAAGCGGATACCGGTATATTTCATCTATGGCAGCGTGTAGGGCTTGGTTATCAAATAAACTATTTTTGATTCGTTCAGCATGGGCTTTTAAGCGCTCGTAAGTTCTAAATCTTGCTCCGCTTGGTTTGCCGAGTTGTCCACCAACTGTTTTTTCATCCTCGGTAATCAGGTCTATGCCGCGTTCTACAAGCTCGTGATGATTGGCGGCTCGAGGCTGACTGATGGTGTTTGGGGTGCAAGCGGCAGTCTCGAGAATTTCGAGTTGCGATTGACTGACACTTTGTCCATTTTCGTCAATCCAGACAAGGGCATCGTTGCCTTGGGCGGTACGGGCATACATCAGTGCGCCGCGTGTCGGGCTTTGTGCGCCGCGATTCGGGCTTTGTGCGCTGCGTGTTGGGTTGGTGATTGTTTTAGCTGAATAAACCACATTGGGCATTTCGATAATTGTTTTTTCTAAACTAGGGTTGTGGCTGATGGCATTTTTCCAGATTTGATAGGCGTAACTGGCTAAATCCACTTCGGTGTCGTTTTCGCCGTCCAGTAAGCCACTTTTTTCGTTGTATAAGTCCAGTACCACTTGCTCATGGTCATCTTCAAAAAAGCGTTCGTCTGTACCAACCACTTCGGCATTTTGTTGCAAACGGTTTTTGACGCGGTTACGCAGCCCAATAATGCGTTCCACCCCTTCGGCGGGTAGGAAACTGTAACAAAGAATCTCTTCGGCTTGTTGTCCGATTCGGTCTACACGCCCCGCCCGTTGAATCAGGCGAATAATTGCCCAAGGTAAATCGAAATTCACCACAATATGGGCATCTTGAAGGTTTTGCCCTTCGGATAACACATCGGTAGAAATTAAAACCCGCAGTTCGCTACCAACTTTTTTATCGTTGCTGTGCGGTGAAAAACGCCATGCCAATTCTGTCGGGTCATGACTCGAGCCAACCACACCTGCCAATTCCCCTATTCCCCTGAATTTCAGTTCGCGTTCTAAGTAATGCACGGTGTCGGCAAATTGAGTAAAGACCAGTATTTTTTCTTCGGGGTGTGTGGTGGCAATCAATTTGTATAATTCGCCAAGTTTAGTATCCAAATCTGGATTCCAGCTTCCACAGTTTTTGAGTACAGCTTGAATTGCCGTGGCATCTTCTTCGAGATGGGTTTTCAGATCATCGGTGAATAACTGGCTTCGCAGCCACTTAAAACGCTTTTTGTATCGCCCTTGGTAAAGTTCGTAAATGGCTTTGGCTCGAGCTTTCATTTCACTTTCGGTTTGACTTGGCTTGGCTTGGTCGGTGCTGTCTTGCTCGAGTTCTTCAAGGTCGTCTTGGTTATCGGTCAGTTCATTCTCGAGTAGGGTTTGGCGTTCGTCGTCTAGGTCTTCGTCGAATGTGGCATTAAGCAAATCGGCGGTCTGTGTTCCAATCGGTAGGGGCAACTCATTCTCGAGGGCATAAATAAAAATATAGTTGCGTAAAACATGGCGTTCTAAACTCTGAATAAAGGTCGTACCACCGCTCTCGAGTCGCTTAAAAAGATTGGTACGACAAAAACCAATTAAACGCTGCCCGGCTCTGCCTAAGTTTTTGATTTGTTGTTGTTCGCTCACCGTTGGCACTGGGGTCATTTGGGCAGCAATATAATTACCTAAGCCGTAGCGTGGCAGGATTAAGTCCTCTATGGTTTGAACCACATCGTTGGCGTAAAGCCGTGCATATGGGTCTTTAGGGTTGTTATCATCTATGGCAAAACGCACGGTTTTTGGCACTCGAGTCGGAAAGTACGAACGTGTTCCATCCGGGTAGGTCAGGTAGGCTCGTCCAGTGTCGTCTTTTTGGGCATAGTTGTTTTGAATAAAACTTCTGGTGCGCCGAACCATAAAAAGTCGCATCAAGTCACGCCAATCATCGGCATAAAAACTATGCTCGAAGGCTTTTAAGGTTCTTGGGGCGGCTTGGAGGCGTAAGAATTGTAATTCGCCAAGGTTGCGAATCAGGGCTTCTGGACGAATCCCAAGGTCAGTGTCTTCGCCTAAGAACAGCGCCAGTTGGTTTGATAAGTCAAGGTAAGTTTTATTGTAAGGCGTGGCTGATAGTAGAATGCACTTGGAATCGTTTTTATCAATGTATTCTTGCAGCACTCGGTATTTGCGTCCTTCTCGGTTGCGAAAATTATGGCTTTCATCTATCACAATCACACGATAACGGCGTAATTCGGGCAGTTCTTGCAGAATTTTACTGGTTGGAATGACTCTAGCCCGCATTCCGTAGCGTTCCACATAGTCGCGCCACATTTTTTCCAAGTTTTTTGGGCAGAGAATCAGGGTTTCCGTACCGTGGTCATCCTCGAAAATTTTAGCTAAAGTTGTTGCCATCAAGGTTTTCCCCAAGCCCACGACATCACCAAGTACCACCCCACCACGTTTATTGAGGTGATGCGCGGCAATACTGACCGCCGCACTTTGATAACTAAATAATTGCTTACGCAAGGTTTTGGGTACATTAAATTCAGTCAGTCCAGCCCGTGCTTCGCGGCTTAATTCATAAGCCATTTTAATATAGATTTGGTACGGTGTGACCTTTTCACCAGCCCAAGAAGAATCAATAATTTCAATCAGTTCTTTGGAAATATCAATACTCCAACGGTCTTCCCATCTATGCTCAAACCAATCTGATAATTTTTTAGCCGAATCACGCTCGAGAACATCAACGTTTAATTCGCCTTGATAACTTAAACCTGCTACGGTTAAGTTACTCGAGCCTAAGTACGGAATAATCGGAGTGAACTGGTCATGACGGTGCAGCAAGTACAATTTGGCATGAAGTCCTTTACGAACCGATAGTTTTACCACCACCTTACCCGTTTTCAGTTGCTGACTGAGTTGCTTCAAGGCGCGTTCATCATCGTTGGTTGGCACACCATAAGTTAATTGTTCCTTAAAGTGTTTTGCCATGTCCCGCAGTAAGCGTCTGGCTGTGGCGTTATCAAGGTCATCTGGTAATTGCCGATAAAAATCACGCAATTCTTTTTGCGGTAAGGTTTGCATCCCGACCAGTAATCGCACTCGAGAATCTTCTGCGCCTTCCCAATGGTCTATTTTATCAGCAAGTAATTTCCAACCACGCAAATTGAAGTAACCGACACAAAAATCAGCACGGTAAGCCTGTTCTAAAGCTGTGATGAGGCTAGGGGCAAGATGTTCAGAGATATTATCAAAGATGCTAGGCATATTGTTTCCTCAATGTTTTTTAAATTCTACAAGATGCTCGTCGCATAATCGTCGCTTTGTTAAGTTATCTAGGTTTCATATCAGATTTACTGAGTTCGTAGTAGAAAACCGTATATATCATATCCCAAAAGTTAGAATCCAAACTTTCGACACCAAACGGATACCGCCAATCCCCTTCACACTCGAGCTACCAAAAGTCATTGGCAATTACAACCCCGATTGGGGCATCGTTCGGCTTGCAGCAGATGGCAGTGGCACAGTGCAATTGGTGCGGGAAACCAAAGGCAGTGACGACCTCGAGAAGCTGCGTTTTCAGAGCGAAGGGAGGAAGCTAATTGCAGCCAAGAAGTATTTTGCGGCGCTGGGCATTGATTATCGTTGGGTCACAGGTGAAACACCGCGATACTGGGAAGCGGAAAAGCCAACTAAATTGTTTTAGCGGACAAACCATCTTTATAACGTTTTCAAAAACCACATTCGACTTCTAACGATCATTCAAAAGTCATTGAGATCAATTGTTTTTTTATGGTTTCAAGACTAAGCATTTTCTGGTCACGTAGAGTTTCCTCTACTAAATCCAAAATATCTCCTAGGCTACCGCCTGTAGCTTCAACAATGGCTTTTAGCGCTGTATCATTAACTTGTACGTCATCCCGACCCGAAATTTTAGCTACAAGTCCTTTAATCGTGTCTAAGTCAGTTACTTTTGTCAATCTTCCACGCTTAAATTGAAACGATTTGCCAGTTGCGGGTCTTTTTTTAGAACTTCTTCTACTTCGACCACGCCAACAGGAACAACAAAAAAGTGTTTGAGTGTTAAATTTTTTATGATCCGCAAGAAGGGTTTGCCTTTGCCAGTTGTATCCGCGCAATCATGAAATTCATCAAGAAAAATCATGCGTAATCCGACTTGTTTTGCCAGTACCACAAATCGTTTCATACGCTCTTCATGTGTTCCAGCCCTAGGTGAAACCGCTCGAATTTGCTCGAGTAAACGCCTACTAAATTCTTGGATGGTCACAATATCTGACATTTCAATTGCAATTGCAGGGATTTGGGTCAACTCACCAAGCTCGACAATTGGGTGACGCGCTAAGAATTGCTTAATAATCTGTGACTTTCCATCATTTCTATCCCCAATAATAGCTAGACTGCGGGTTCGATGACGTGGCGGGTCGGTATACAATGCGTGTAATTCGTCAAGGAGTGCTTCTCGTGATGGTTCGGCGAACCAAAACCCTTCACGTTTCTCAATCAATCGGTGTCGCTCAGATTGTTCTTCAGGCATGTCCATGCTCCATTATCGCTTGACTGGATTGTCAATAAAAACAAGTTTTGCGGCTTTTATGGTTTCTTTTCCATCATCAATAAATTCATCGCTTAACACATCAACAAAAGTGGCTTTTTTCTTGCCTTTGCTTATTTTTCGTGATTCCTCGATTCGCGTTTGTCGTTCTACCATAATGTCTTGTGCGATTTGTTGTGGTGTCGCTACTTTGTCTTTGGCTTGGCGTTTTATTTGTGCCACACGACGCTTATACTCAGCAAATTCCTTTTCGCTAATTGGTGCTTTGAGACCACCCGGTAATCTTGGTTTGAGTCGAATCATTTCACCAGTATCAGGGTGAAGTGCATGAATAACGCTGATGTCGTCTGGATTGTAAGTGATTTTCAGGTCTGCTTTACGAATAATCAGTGGACGCAACACATCTGACTGGTATTTCAGACCAAACATCGAAATTCCTTCGGTTATGGTTGAACGTTCCACCTCTGGGTGCATTCTATTCTGCACAAATTTGAGTTGAGATTCACTCAGTGGTCGCCAAGAAGTCAAACCAATGTTAATTAAATGTTGAGCATGTTGATAGCGAGTAAATTCTTGAAGTGGGGCTGGCAAGTTGTTTTGTCGTTCAACCATTCGTTGATGAAACGCATTTAAGTCTTGGAAAGTCAGAATAGCATGGCTTTGAGAATTGTATTCACCTCGTTTTTCAATGGTGTTCATGGTTGTACCGGGAAGCACATGGTGGGCATGACTCAGCACTCCTATGGTACGTTCTTCAACACCACCAAAATGCTTGGTGTAGGCATTTCGGGGCAAGCGTTCGATTCCCAAATGGGCTAACACTCGAGCCACTTGCTTATTGGTAAATTCTGAACCGCTGTCCATGCGAATTCGTTGTGGTAAACCATAGGCTTGTGGAATCGTGACCACACCTGCTTCTTTGAACACTGTTTCATTTCGCAAAATCACATCTCGAATAACCTCGAGTATTGCTGCACCACCAATCCCACCTTCAAAAATTACCGAACGCAGAACCTGACCCGTGGAAACATCGGTTACGGTCACAAAATTACCTCGAGTTGTGGCTTCTTTACGCTGATTTTTGCCTCGTCCGTTAATCCGTAAATCAATTTCAATACCAGATTTCAGAAAACGTATATCGCACGGGGTACAATCAATACTGATAAGTTCACCGTAGCGCCGAATATCAAGTGTACCTTGTCGCGCCTCAAGCGAAGCAGCTTTTTCGTGTCCGTCTCGCATTTTAGCGGCTTTTATCGGGTCTCGTTTTGCAATCATTTCAACATGGCGTTTCACTGTATTGTATGAAGGAGGCGATAAGTCTTGATCCAAACATTTGGTTCTCACCATCTCATGAAGGTCACCAATCGTTCTTGCTCGAGAGAGTGTCCCAACTGGGACAAAATAGTTTTTCAGGATTAAGTCCTCGAGAATTGTTGCCACACTCGAGTCTATTTGTCGTTTGGGTTTTCGCTGTGTAAAGCTGGTCAAAAAAGGGACTAAATCTGTAAAAGTGATTCCTGGTGCGCCCGCATCAATTAATGACTGTCTAAAACGATAAATAGTTCGGTCGGTCGTCTCGAGCTTTTTTGCTAGTTCATTTGCGGTTTGAACACTCAAAGTGACATTTGGGTTCGGATAATGCGAAAATAGTTTCAAAGCTCGTTCGCCACGCGGTGTTGCCAAGAATTTAGCTTCCAATAATTGTGCAGGACTCAACACCAGATCAATTGTAGGTTTTGACTTTACAGCATGTGGCAACTTAGCAATCCAAGCATGAATAGACTGCCCTAAAGGTGTTTGAGGAGGTTCAATACCCTGATCAGGAAGGTCAATAATGCAATCAGGCGGCAGATTTGTAGAATCTACCATCAGTTCTTGTCGGGCAATCATGCCATAAAGCGTTCCATCAATCTCGGGCAAAGATTTTTGTGTGATGACTTTCAGATGTTGACGCAAGCTGGAAAGCGGCAAAAAACCTCGTTCTAGTAGAAATGCTCGAGCATTCTGAGCAATTTCAGGGGTGGGTTTGGTATTAAAAAACGGACCATAGGAAAGCGACCATTGAACTAATGAGTCAGGCAAATCCTCTTCAGTGACAATATGCAGTAATTTATGCTGTTGTTGCAACAGCAAAGCTCGAGCCGTCCATTTTGGCAAATCGTCTGCAAGGATGTCATGTAGTAATGCCATTGGTTTACACTCGAGCGAATAAACTTGGTCATTTCCTAGGGTCACCTCGAAATCGGACGTGTACTCGTGGAATGAGCCATCTACAGAATAGACTTTTATGGTTTCAGCCCGCTTCACCAATAGCACCCGTAAATCCATGTCCAGAACGCGCAAGAGACGTTCTTCAATCGTACTTTCAAATGGCAGATTGATACCTAAACGGGTGAGTAGCACAATACCCTTACGGTTCACGATTCCATCTGAATTGGCATATGCGCTGCTCATGGCATCAAATCTCCTTCTGCATTTACAGTAAACAACCGAGTATAAAAGTAAAATTTTATTTTGACATGGTAAACTATAGCATATTTTCTATTTTGACATGGTAAATTACAATATTAATTTATTTTGACACGGTAAAATGAGATACCGACAACCAAAACAGAAAAAATGAGCTAAAAATGGCTCATTCTACTGACAAACTAAACGGAAATTGACAACCAAACAAAAATCTCGTCTTAGACGAGATTTTTTTCGTTTAGGTTTCCCTTGGATCAAGGGCATCGCGCAGCGCGTCACCCAGTAAATTCCAGCCAACACTAAATAACAGAATAAAAAAAGCAGGGAAAAAACTAACGTACCAGTACCCAAATGGTGAACCACTCGGTCCAATGATAAAGGTTCTCGCAAAGGCAACCATCTGTCCCCAATCGGCATACCCGGGTGGAGTACCAAGCCCTAAGAAACTCAGCGCAGCCGCCGAAAGTGGCACGGTACTAAAATCAAGTACAGCAATCACAATAATTGGAGTGAGGGCATTGGGTAGCACATGCCTAAAAATTTGGCGTAAATTACCCGCTCCAAGAGCGCGAGCCGCTTCGATGTACTCGAGATGCCGTAATTTCAGAATTTCACCTCGGATAACCCTTGCATAACCCGCCCAACCGAGTAAGACCAAAGCTAAGGCAATTTTATCTAAACCCTTACCAAATAATGAAACAATCACTATCGTTAGAATTAACCCCGGTAAGGCAAAAATAACGTCTACAAAGCGCATCAGTAAGTTATCTATCCAACCACCAAAAAACCCTGCTAAGCCGCCTAAGAAAATACCGATGAGTAAGGTTGGAATCACCACGCTTAAAGACAACTGAAACGCCGTGCGTGTTCCCCAAACCAGCCCATACCAAATGTCATAGCCACTGCTCGTCCCAAGAATTGCGCCGTCCACACCGGGCGGCGTTGGAACGCTAGCAAAACTAATGCGATGAACATTAAAGCAACTTTGTGGTGGAACAAGAATACTTTTCCAAAAAAGAGGGGCAAATGGATTATAAACACTTATCCCTTCTGGCACATCCAAGTCACGTAAGCAATTGCCTTTTGGGGTAGCAAGGAGCGGCGCAAAAATTGCCATTATTGTAAAACACAAAGCAATAAATAAACCAACTAAAGCCAATGGATTCTTGCGAAAACGTCTGGCTGGACGGGCTGTCCACCATGTTTCGCCAGCCGTTTTTGTTAGGGTAACAGGAGCAGTAGTTACGGCACTCATATCAATCAAACCTCACTCGAGGATCAAAGAAACTGTACAAAATATCAATTACGAGGTTGCTAATAACCACAATCACACCAATAAAAAGTGCAAACCCCATCACTCCAGCGTAATCAAGTTGAACTGCCGCCGTTGCACCCCACGAACCAATACCGGGATAAGAAAAAATTGTTTCGGTAATCACTGCCCCTGATAATAAACCCTGAATTGTAAAACCCGCTAAGGTGACAATCGGCAAAATGGCATTGCGCCGAGCATGTTTGATATTAACCATGTTATCGCTTAAACCCTTCGCTCTTGCTGTGCGAACATAATCGGCTTTCAAGACATCGAGTAACTGATTACGCATAACTTTTAAGGTACTGGCGACTTGGATAATAGAGAGGGTCATGACTGGTAAAATCATGTGTTGTAGCGCGTTAATTAAGACATTCCATTTGCCAGCCAGAATCGAATCTATGGTAATCATGCCAGTAACAACTGGAACAGGGTCAGTAATCGCCAGTACCGTATCGGTGCGTCCAAAACCAGGCAGGACACCCAATGCGCCGTAAAACACTACCAAAAGCAAAATACCAACCACAAACACGGGCAAACTGTACCCAATCACCGAAATAACCCGTAGCATTTGGTCAAGAAATTTGTCTTTGCCAAGGGCGCTCAGCGTACCGAGCCAAACGGCTATTGGAATAATAAAAAGACTGGCAAATATAGCCAACTCGAGGGTGGCTGGGAAACGCTGAATAATTGTATCTAAAACAGGCAAACTACTGGCTTTGGAAAAACCAAAATTACCTTGAGTTGCGTTGCCCAGCCATTTCCAATACTGAACATAAAAAGGTTGGTCAAGTCCATTTTCTTTGATAATTAAATCAATATTCCGCATTTGGTTTTCCGACTTAATAAAACTAGCAGCCCGTTCCCTAGGTGATAAGAATTGCAATAAACCCACAATGAGCAAAGTCAATGCCAGCATCACCAACGGCAAACTGGCTAAACGACGTAAAATAAAAGTCAACATAAATATTCTCTTTTTTATTTTTTAAGGAGGGGAATAATCCCCTCCTC
Source organism: Deinococcota bacterium (assembly GCA_041179225.1). Taxonomy (GTDB): domain Bacteria; phylum Deinococcota; class Deinococci; order Deinococcales; family JAAFIG01; genus JAAFIG01. The sequence continues at coordinate 16,843 of JBEGTV010000003.1, forward strand.
GAGTAATGGCGTATCCTTACTTAGAAAGGTTCTTCCAGAGTGTACCAAAGCTGCCACTGGCAAGCGGTGACCAGTTTTCGGCAAGCCCTTTGACGTTATCACGGTAGGTCAGGAATCCAACTTGGGCTGGCATCAACACACCCGGAACTTGGTCGTAAGCACGGCGACCAATGGCTTTATACAAGGTAACTCGAGCCGCAACAGTATCGGTACTTTTGGCTTGGTCAATTAACTTGTCCATAGCTGGGTCAATGTAGCTCAAACGACCTTTGAAAGCACCACCTTCGGAGTGGTAGAAGGCACGTAAGAAGTTGTCAGAATCCGGGTAATCGGCTGCCCAGCTACCAACCAAGCTCGAGAGTTTACCTTGGTCAGCTTTGGAAAGCAGTTCGGAGAAAGCAATGCCCACAACATTGACACGGAATTTTGAGTTGAGTTTCTCGATGTTGGCTTTGAATAACTCGGCAATCGTTTGACGACGGGTATTACCTGTATTGAAGTAGATATTGACAGTAAAACCATTAGCCCAAACCTGACCACCAAAAGCCCGCTTCATAAAAGTGGTGGCTTTTTCGGGGTCGTAAGAGTAGACCGGCACGGTCTTGTCGTAACCCAAGTAGGTGCTTGGCATTGCCATGGTGCGAACTTCGCCTTTACCTAAGAAAATTTTAGAAATAATCACATTGGCATCAAAAGCACTAGCAAAAGCTTTACGCACATTGATGTCAGAGAAGAAATTGGCTGGGATACCCTTACCATCAAATTTGCCACTGCCAAGTTCTTTGGGTTCTTTGATGTTCTGATTCATAAAGTACATTTCTGAAGCACTCGAAGGCAAATCATCAAGCACCTTTACGCCCGGTTGACCCGCCACTTGACCAAGATTGGCACGGTTGATGACGCTAGCAATATCGGTATCGCCTTTATTCAAAGCCAGAACTCGAGTCGCAAGCTCATCCACTTTTTGGATAATCACATTTTCGATTTTAGCTGCGCCATCCCAGTAGTCTGGAAAGTGCTTAAAGACTTGTTGGGTAGCATTGCGGCTGACAAAGCGGTACGCACCAGTTCCATTTGGTTTTTGGCTCAGTGCCGAGTTTGCCATATCTTTGCCAACCCAGTTCTTCCAATCGGCTTCGCCGCCGCTCCATTCGCCTAAGCCAACGGTGTACTTCTTTTCGACAATACTCATGGCGATGTACGAAAGTTTAGCCAAAGCAGTTGGGTCTTTTTTCGGCAAGGTTAATACCAATTGACCAGCCGCATTGCATTCGGCTGTCTTATTGATTTGCGCCCACGTGACCGACTTCTTTTGTTCGTCTTCCCAGTATGGGAAACCAAGCAAGGTATCGGAGATATATGGGTAGGCTTCGGTGTCATGGGTAATCAAATGACGTTCAAAGCTGTACTCAGCGTCCGTACAAGTCATGACCGCACCACTGTGGAACTTAACGTTCTTACGCAAGGTAAAGGTCAGGGTTTTTCCATCGCTCGAGAACTTCCAAGCTGTGGCTAGGCTTGGTTTGAGGTTGGTTAAATTCCGACCTTCATAACCCAACAAGGTTTCGTACATGTTTTCGATACCTTCACCAGAGGCTGTGTCATAGGCTTGGCTTGGGTCTAAGGTGGTGATGTCGCCAATCACCATTGAAACCAAGGTGTTGTTCGGCACTGCGGCAAAAGCCAGCATCGTTCCAAAACCAACGGCTAAGGTTGTGTACATCGCTTTTTTCTTCATATTTTCCTCCAAAGAGCTACAAATCAACAAGGAATTTGTTTCCTCGTTTCAATTTGCGTTGCGAGAGAATAGCACTTATGACTTAGTTGCATAGTGAGGTTGTCAGATTTGTGTCAATAGGACAGACAAAAGGGTTTTGCTTTTGCCTTTTGTCTTTACTTGGAACGTTTAGAGCAAAAACCTCGTACAATGTCTTGAGGAGGTAGTCTAAAATGAAAAAATTTGATCCAAAACTCTTATTGCTCCCCGTTGCTTTGGTGGCTGTATTCGCTGCGTGCAGTGCCGAACAGCAAAACCAAATTCGTCGTGATGTGCTAAACCTTGCCAATCAGCGCCATTACATCACGGTGTACAGCATAGACGGACAAGAAACCATGCGTGGTGATGTGGACGGCAAAGTAACTCGAGCCGAATCTGGACAAGGACAAGGCACGGGCGGCGAGTATATTTACTGGTTTGACCCAAGTGGCAAGTATTTCCAGACCAACATGCCGTACATTGTCACAACCGACCCGAACCGCACAGGAATAAAGAAGTAAGGTAAAGGGCAAAAGGTAAAGGGCAAAAGGCAAAAGGCGAAGGTAAAACCTCTTTCGCCTTTTGTCTTGCCTTGCTAGACTATCCCCATGATTCAGATTCTTGATACGACCCTGCGTGATGGTGCTTTGGCTGGTGGGGTTACGCTGTCTACAGATGATAAACTGCGGCTTGCTCCGCTCATAGATTCACTTGGAGTACATGACCTCGAGTGCGGCTGGGCGAGTGTTTTTCCTAAAGACCTAGAGTTTTTTGAACGGGTCGCAGAACTTAAACTTCGCGCTCGAGTAGTGGCGTTTGGGGCGACTCGTCGTCCAGAGACACTGGTTAAAAAAGATAAGGGTCTCGAGTTGTTGCTGGCTTGTAACACACCAGCCGTGAGCTTATACGGCAAGGTTTGGGGCTTACATGTCGAAAAGGTGCTGCGAACAACCTTATCCGAAAATCTAAAAATGCTTTCTGAAAGTGTGGCGTACATGCGTGAATCTGGACGAGAAGTGATTCTGATGGCAGAACACTTTTTTGATGCGATGCGAGATTCACCCGAATACGCGCTCGAGTTTGTCAGAACGGCACTCGAGGCTGGAGCAAATACAATTGTACTAGCAGACAGCAATGGCTCGAGCTTACCCGCCGATATTCAAAATGGGGTCAGGCGAGTTTTGGAGTTTTCTAATTTGCCAGTTGGGGTGCATTTACACAATGATTTTGGCTTGGCACTGGCAAATGCCTTAGCAGCGTTTGAGGCTGGGGCAACCCATTTACAGGGTAGCGTCAATGGCTACGGCGCTCGCAATGGGATTACCGATTTAACCGCACTGCTGCCAATTCTGAAACTTAAACTTGGGCATGAGGTCGTCTCAGACCAGCAATTAACTCGCCTAACGCCGGTCGCACTCGAGGTTGCCGAAATTATTGGCAAAAGCGCCGAAATGGACGATGCGCCTTTTGTTGGACGCAGGGTCTTTGAACATAAAACCGATACCCATGTAGCGGCGGTTCTGACCAGCCCAGAAGCCTATGAAGCTGTGCCTCCCGAAAAAGTCGGCAATGCCCGCAAACTGATTATCCCCGGAGTCTCGAGACCAAGTTATTTAGCCAGAATTGCCGAGCAGTACGATGTCAATTTATCCGATGGCAGCGCCTCAAGTAACCGCATTCTGGCAGAACTAAAACGGCTCGAGGACACTGGATATACTTTTGAAGATGCCCCCGCCAGTTTAGAACTAGCCTTGGGGCAATTAACGGGTAAATTTATCAAGGTTTTATCTGTGGAACGGGTGCGTTTATTTGATGCGATTCGAGGACGAGACCGCCCAGTGGTCGAAGCCAGTTTAAGTGTCCGCGTTGGCGCTGAAGAAGAATATGTCGCAGCCGAAGCTACAGGTCCTGTTAAAGCTTTCTTAAAAGCCATCAAAGCCGCGATTAAGCTCTCCGAGGACAGTGGTATCGCCCAGTATGCCACTCAACTCGAGACAGTCAGCTTAAAGGTGCGTAGCCTGAACAACCGTAGCGAATCTCTGCGGGTCAGAGCCGCTATTACCTTCTCTGATGGTACAAGAGACTGGACTTGCATTGGCATTTCCGAGGATTTACTCGAGGCTTGCTGGAAAGCCTTAGTAGATGGTGTCGAGTTCGGCTTAGCTACCCGTCAATGAGTTCCTCAAAAATGACAAAACCGCTAAGGCTTTTGTGGTTAGAAGCTACATGACTCATTAGTGGTATTATTTACCAAGATGCCGCTCGAGACTGCTTTTGGAAAACTGACTTTGATTGGCGGCGGATACCATTCGCGGGTTTATGCCAATGACCGTAACGAAATTGTTAAAGTCTATAAGCACAACACAGGAATGCACCGATTAGAAGCTGCCAATATGACCAAGGCAGGACTGGGTGAATGGTTGCTTGGTACTTTTGAAGTGGCAGGATTTGAAACCTTACTGATGAAACGCTTTGAAGGTGCGCCCGTCAATGCAAAAAATGTAGTTTCGGCATTACCCGCTCTTGGCGTTTTTTTGCGTCAAATGCACCAAGATAAGCTAGAATTTGTAGATACCAAACAAATTCGACAAAAACTCGAGCGTTTTAGAATCAGCTTAAAAGCCTTTGAAGAACCGCTTGAACCAATGTTTACTCGAGTACAAACAGCCTTGGAGTCAAATCTGCTCGAGGTTCAAAGTAGTTTTTGTCATTTAGACCTGTGGTTTGAAAACATTCTTTTTGCCCCACCAAACCAAGTGCGGGTGGTGGATTGGCACAAAGCAGCCTTAGACGACCCCGCCAGAGATTACGCGCTGCTTTTTACTGGCACACTCGAGTTATTACCTATTGAAGAAGCCACCCATGAAATTCTAAAGTTAGCCCAAGCCGAAAACCTCGAGCTGCGCTTACCTGCCTATGTTGCTTTGTCCACACTGCATGACTTACCTTGGTTTATCGAAAAAAACCCAGAGGGTTTCCAAGCCGCATATGACTTAAAAGTACCTCGGATTACTTGGTTTCTAAACGCCATTTAACGCCGTAACAACAAGCCAATCAGCACTGCTGCGAGTACACCTGCACATGCTAGCGCAATGTTGACTCGAGTATCTTTAGTCACGGTTTTATCTCGCCATACCAGCACCGCCCCAGATAGTGGCACAAGCATCAGCACTCCAATCCCTAGCCAAAGCACAGGGCGTACAACGATTCCAATCGCTAAGAACAAAAGTGCAGCACTCAGCCCAAGCCAAAAAACTCGAGCCAATTGCTGTTCTAGGGTTTGCTTGCTCACAACCAATACTTCCTAAATAAATCAAAAGCACTGTACAGCACCAAAGCACTAAACATCAGTTTTAAGATTCGCACTGGAACTCGAGTCGCCCAACCACTCGAGACCCTCGCCCCAATCAGAATTCCAAGGGCAATCGCACCAGCCAGTTCTGGCTCGAGTTTACCACTGGCAATTTGAATGCTGGCGTTGCTAATGGCTGTAAACCCCATCATAAAGGTACTGGTTGCCACAGCTGCTCGAAATGGCAATCCAACCAATAGATTTAAGACTGGGACTTGAATTGTGCCGCCGCCAATGCCAAGTAAACCACTCATGATGCCCCCAAAAACAAGGGCTGGCTTCGCCAATTTAGACGGTTCTGGGCGTTCAGCATCGGCTTTATTCAAGCCTCGAATCAGTTCAAAAGCGGTGTAACACAACAACACCGCAAAAACTGTAGCAATCAGCTTCGGCTCGAGAACCAGTAGCAACAACGAGCCAATAATCCCACCAAAAACCGTTAATGGTGCAAGAGCATAAGCCGTTTGAAAACGCACAAAACCACCTTTTGCCAAGTACCCAGCACTCGAAGCCACCGCTACCGAAAGCACCCCGAGTTGCGAAGCCGCAATGATTTGTTGCAAAGTATGTGGACTCGAGAGAAACTGATTACCCAAGAGTTCCATTGTTGGAACGACCACAACCCCACCACCTAAGCCCAGCATTGCTCCAAGACTGCCAGCGAGTAAGCCCGTTACTAATGGGAAAAGCACATCTAACCAATTCACCTGTATAGCATACCGCTTAGAATAGTCTGGTGTTAGCTACCGAATTTTTAATCAATACATTCCGAGGTGGTATCATCACCCCGCACGCACTTGAACTAAACACTGAAAACCTTGAATTGGCAAGGGGTATAGTTCTTTTATTTGAACTGCATCACGGGCGTTCCAGACGCGACTTAGACGAAGCACTCGAGGCTGATACCGCCGACAGCACCGATTACCGGGTGCGCCGAGGTTTAGCCCATTTGCTGTATTCCGAAAGTTGTGAATTTAGCACCCAAAGCACCATCGAACCCACATTGGCTCGAGCCGAAGTTTTTGCAATGGCAGCTAAGCACCGTCCAAGCCTAGCCAGTGCCGCTCAAACCCTCGAGATGGTGGCAGTACAACTCAGTGCAACTCAGTCCAGACCGATCACTCGAGCCAACCTCGAACAGAGTTTGTACGCTGACCTGCGCGAAGCCCAAGTAATCGCATTCACTGCCCCAACCCCAGAGTGGCTGCTGACGCGCTACAACCTCGCTCAAGCTCAAGGTATTTTGTACCGCGCCTCAGAACTGCTGGTGACTGCTCACCGCAATAACCCCGGGCAGTACAAGTTGTTGTTTAAATACTTAAAACTCTTTGGTTTAATGCACCGCATAAATGGCGATCCCGATGCAGGCTACACCATCATGCTTGATGGTCCCTCGAGTTTATTCCAACCCAGCACAAGATATGGCATTGCCTTTGCTAAATTCTTACCTGCCCTGCTGCATGTTTCCAAATG
>JBEGTV010000004.1:0-19614 GCA_041179225.1 Deinococcota bacterium
TTGTTTAGACAAACGCCTTACTTAAAATCTCTTAGACTGCCTTGTTTATGCCTAGCGGAATTACAGAACTCCAAAAAGAATACCAAGATTATGTAATTGCCCACCGAGTGCGTAAATTACTCGGTGGTAAACTCGAGCCACGGATTTTTCTTAAACTCTCCTTGTACGCCAAGCGTCGGCTCGAGCGGCAGCGTTTGGCAAAAGAACTGGTGACGGTCAAACCATTTAGACTCGAGAATTTAGCTCGGGTGGATGATTTTACCAATGAACTTTGTTTTGGCATGTGGCGAAATCCGCGTGAAATCAATGATTTTTTAACCGCAATTTGGCGACGTGGTGGGCATGGTATTTTTGAACATGATTCAGAATTCGCTGCTTTAATTCTAACCGAGTCAGAACGCTCGAGATTAGAAAAACGTGGTCTCGAGGTTCATGCCTTTTACATGGCGTGTCTACAAGTTGGTGCGGCTGCGTTTAACGCCGAGGAAATGGGTTTGGCAGTTGATCGAGTCGAGCGTTTAGCAACGGAATTACCAATTTTTATTGATGAACTGTGCTTTGAAACCGTGCCTTTGGACGATATTGATTTTTCAAATTTGGAATTCTAAAAAAGGAAAAAGCCAAACACGGCTTTTTCCTTTTACTTTCGTCTCGAGTTTCTTAAACGCTTTTTTCGATAGGCACACCAACCACATTGCCCCATTCTGTCCAGCTTCCATCGTAGTTACGCACTTTGTCGTAACCTAAGAGGTACTTTAAGATAAACCATGTGTGGCTCGAGCGTTCGGCAATGCGGCAGTAAGCAATGATGTCTTTTTCGGCAGTTACGCCTTTATTGCCATACATACTGGTCAGTTCTTCATGGCTTTTGAATGTTCCGTCTGGATTGACGGTTTGCGCCCAAGGTTGCGAGATTGCGCCGGGGATGTGACCGCCACGCAATGCGCCTTCTTGTGGGTAATCTGCCATGTGGGTCAGCTTGCCACTGAATTCGTCGGCACTGCGGACATCTACCAGTGCGCCGCGTCCAGCATTAACCTCGAGTAAGTGCTTTAGCACATCGGGCATGAAGGCGCGGATGCTGGCATCACGGTAAGCCACAGTGTACTTAGAAGCAGCATAGGTTGGGGTTTCTTTCTCGAGCGGTTTGCCCTCAGCGACCCATTTGGCACGTCCGCCGTTCATGAGAACTGCTTTGTTGTGTCCGTTATACTTAAAGAACCAAAAGGCATAAGCTGCCCACCAATTGTTCTTATCGCCATAAAAAACCACGGTGGTGTCGTTGGTAATGCCAAATTGTTCAACCAGTTTTTCAAATCCGGCAGCATCTATAAAATCGCGGATGTCTTCGCGTTGCAGGTTTGTATGCCAATCAATTTTGACACTGCCGGGGACATGACCTTGCTCATAAAGCAAAAAGTCCTCGGAGACTTCGACAATGCGGACATTGGCATCTTTATGATGCTCGAGAACCCAATCGGTGCTGACCAAAACTTCTGGATGAACGTAACTCATATTTTTCTCCTTAAAACCCTGACTAGAATTAGCCTGAATAGTTTACAATTCTTATCAATCTTTTCGAGGTAAGCCGAACTACCAAGAAATCTTGACATAAATATGTCTAACAATTAGGATACTACCATGAGAACTACGGTTCGACTCAATGACCAACTGCTGGCAGATGCAAAAAAGTTTGCACTGGCACATAATCAAACCCTAACTGATTTAATCGAAAATTCTTTGCGCCAAATGATTCAAGCTAAACACATCGAAGTCAAAGAATTACCAACTTGGGATTTAGGCAAACCTCTGGTTGACTTAGATTTTTCAGACACTTCAGCCATAGAAGACTTTCTTGACCAAGGCACAAATGTTCATTCTCGACGTTAATGTCCTGATTTATGCGTTTTCCACCTCGAGTCCGGAACATCGGCTGTACCGCACTTGGTTAGTATCCGCGCTATCAACCTCCGAAGTTCGAGCGCCAAGTGTGGTGGTCAGTGGATTTTTACGAATTGCTACCAATCCAAAACTTTTCCCAAACGCGAACACAGCAGCAGCCTTGAGTTTTATAGATGGACTCGAGACACAAACAAATTTCGCTGTGCTTCACAGTTCAGCGCAGCAATGGCAGATTTTTAAGAACCTATGCCAAACCATGCAACCAACAGGCAACGATTTCTCGGATTTGTTTATCGCGGCTTTTGCGCTTGAATATCATGCAACGCTGGTCAGTGCCGATAACGGATTTACTCGTTTTAAGAACCTTTTATGGCTTAAACCCACATGAAATTTTTAATCTGTACGGTACTTCGAGGTTAATTCACGGAAACGCCCCGCCAATTCTGCAAGGCTCTGGGCAGAATCGCGGGTGTGGCGCGTGGAAATCAGGTTTTCTTCGGTGGCAGTCGAAATATTACTCATGGCTGAGGATATTTGTTCCATTCCAATGCTGTGTTGCCGCACCGAAGCCGAAATGAGTTGGGCATTATAGGCTGCGTTTTGAATCGCGCCTTGTAATTCGTCAATCACACTCGAGACTCTGGCAATGCTGTCCACACCAGCGTCCGCCACTTTAATGCCTTGTTCAGTGGTCATGACAGCACTGTTGGTAGCACGTTGAATTTCTCCTAGAATAGATTTAACCTGACCAGTTGCCCCTTTAGACTGCTCTGCTAACAGCCTAATTTCTTGGGCAACCACAGCGAACCCTTTACCTTGATCGCCAGCGCGAGAGGCTTCAATCGCTGCATTTAAGGCAAGTAAATTACTTTGGTCAGCAATATCATTGACGGTGGCAATAATCTCTCCGATTTGCTGGGTTTGCTCACTTAGGGCTAAGATATTCTCAGCAATTTGTTGAACCCTTGCCCGAATTTCAGACATGCCTTCAATTGCGGCTTTGGCTGCATCAGCGCCAGCCGTGGCAACACGATTAACGCTCTGGCTTTGTTCATTGATCGTTTGGGCTAAATCTACCGCTTGTTCAGACGTGGTTTTGACTTCATCTACGGTAGCAGTGGTTTGGGAAACGGCGGCAAGTTGACTACTCACCGAACTGGTTTGTTGTCCGCTCGAGGCAAGAATTTGACTCGAAGCACTGGCTAGAGCAACCGAACCAGACTGTACAGTTGCCATTAAGGCACGCAGGTTGCTTCGCATTCCCGTAAAGGCTTTACCCAGCACGTCTTCTTCAGATTGCAAAGCGACTTCTTTGGTCAGGTCGCCTTCAGAAATATAATTGGCTACACCTGCCATATCGCGTTGGTACTGACGCATGTCACGAAATGATTGTGCCAACTGCCCAAGTTCGTCCTTGTTATATGCGCCGACACGCTGCTCTAAGTTTCCTCTTGCCAAACCAGAAGCCGCTTGTGCAAGGCGTTGCACCCCATTGGAAATATACCAAGCCGGTAAATACATTGCAGCAATACTCAGTAAAACACCAACAATACTTAAGATAATCAAAGCCCGAACAGTACCATCACGTTCACGATTGACTTCGGCTAAGGACTGACTAGCGAGGGTTTGCCAACCCAAATCTTTGAGGACTCCTCGTGCCTTAAACCAACCTTCAATACCCGTACCTTGCCCTTGAGCCAAACTGTAATCTGTACCTTTACCAAAACCAATGTCTATATTGGCTTCAACCTGAAAAGCCGAATCGGTTATTTCACGCTTAAAGGTATCTTCCTTACGCGAAGATTCAATAATCTGATTGTTCTTAACAATCACAAAACGCAGCGTTTCGGCGTTGTCTTTGGCGGCTCGAGCTTCAACTTCTTTGAGGAGTTTTTGGATTTCTTGCCAGTTATAACGGGTACTCCAAAAACCGACCACACTGTCAGTATCATCAAAAATAAAACCAGAGAAACCAATCGTTAAAGCCAAATCCTGACCATAAACCTTTTCAACCAAAGGATCCTTTTTTAAGTCCTTAATTACCGAACTGCTGCTGTCTGGTGAAGCTGTAAATGATTCTGCTTGTAAAGTCTGAAACCATTCTTCAGCAGCCACAGTCGCACCAATCGCAGTTTTGGCTGTTCCAGCCTTGCCACTCGCATCCAAACCAGAAGCCGCGATGACCTCGCCTTCTAAATTCACAACCATCATCATTCGGTAAATTGGCGCGTAGGCTTTAGTAACGGTGTTCATCCAGACTTGAATATCTCTGGCATTCATCGAACGGGCTTCGGGTGAGGCGGCAAAGACTTGGACTTCATTGAAACGCTCGCCAAGCGACCGATCCAAACGATCCATCACACTAAAAGCCGCATCTTTAAGACGCACGCCAGCGTTGCGTTCAATCACTGCACCAGATTGATTATAAAATACCCAAATCATGGTGATCATAAACGGAATCAGTACCAAAGCACTGAACAATCCAAGTTTCACAAAGATTTTTTGATTCAGTATCCAACCAAAAACAAAGCGCAAGAAACTGGCAGCTCGAGTTACAAATGGATTCATGGTTTCGGGGTTCATAAGTCTAAAGCTAATTATGCACCAAAACACCCTTCTTGTGTAGGAGGTATAAAAAGACGAAAGGTGAAGGTTTTTACTTTTACCTTTCGCCTTTTTGCCTTTTAGAGTTTATAGTCCTTAAATTGTTCTCGCAAAGCGCGTTTCAAGAACTTACCAACTGTGGTTTTGGGGATTTCTGTAACCACTTCGTAAGCATCGGGCAACATCCATTTGGCAAAACCAGACTCGAGCAGGTAAGCATCTAAGGCAGGTTTATCAAGGCTTGAGCCATCACGCAGCACAATTACCCCGAGTGGACGTTCATCCCATTTTGGGTGTGGCACGGCAACCACAGCCGCTTCCTTAACGCTTGGGTGTCCCATCAGGGTATTCTCGAGGTCAACACTAGAAATCCATTCACCGCCTGATTTGATTAAGTCTTTGGCGCGGTCTTGAATCATCATGTACCCTTCAGGGTTGATGGTGGCAATGTCGCCTGTATCAAACCAACCATTTTGTTGTGTGGCGGCTGTTCCAGTTTCGTCTTTGTAATAACTGCCAGTCACCCAAGGACCTCGCACCAGTAAACGCCCAATGGTTTTTCCATCGTTAGCTAAAACATTATCGTGTTCATCCACGATTTTAATTTGCACCAAGGCTGTCGGGCGACCCGTTAATGCCATTTGGTCATACTTTGCGGCTTTCTCGAGGTGTGTATGTTCGGGTTTTAAGGTATTCATTGTGCCAAGTGGCGTGGTTTCTGTCATTCCCCAAGCATGAATGACCCGCAGTCCGTGACGTTCACCAAATGCCTCAATCATTCCCCTTGGGGCTGCACTGCCGCCAACCGTTAGCGACCCAAGATGCTCGAGTTGATAAGGCGTTTCGGCATTTTTAGCACGGTCTAATTCATCGAGTAAACCCATCCAAATGGTTGGAACGCCAGCCGTATGGGTAATTTTTTCGGTTTCCATGACTTTAGCCAAGAATTTTGGATCGGTGAAAACACTGGTAAAAACCAAATTCGCCCCAACTGTTGGACACAAATACGGGTAGCCCCAAGCATTGACGTGGAACATCGGTACGATTGGTAGTACCGTGTCTTTTTCCGATAAACCCATCAATTCACCCATTGCCGAGGTTATACAGTGCAGCACAATCGCACGGTGTGAATACAACACACCTTTGGGATTGCCCGTTGTGCCACTGGTGTAACACATTCCCGAAGCCTGACGTTCATCTATGGTTGGATAATCAAAGTGCTTGGCTTTATGGGCAATAAATGCTTCATAATCCACTGCCCCCGGCGGCAAGGCTGGCACTGCACCCATAATCACCACCAATTTAATGTTTGGGCATTTTGGTAAAATTGTTGGCAAGCGCATGGCTAAGAAATTATCAACAAATAAAACTTTATCCTCGGCATGATTAATAATGTACGCCACTTGGTCATCTGGCAACCGAATGTTAATCATGTGGCAAACTGCGCCCATACTCGGCACAGCAAAGTACAACTCGAGATGCCGAAAAGTGTTGGTTGCAAAAGTTGCTACCCGATCCCCTGCTTGCACCCCCGCTTCGGCAAGGGCGTGCATAAGCTGATGTGTGCGTTCATACATTTGTCCATATGTTTCCTCGAGCCGCCCTGGAATCGGTAATTTGGTTTCAGGGTCAATGCCGACAGGTACATATGAAATAACTTTTCGGTCCGCAAATAAATCCTTGGCACGTTCGAGGAGAAAGGGAATTGACAGTGGAACATCCATCATTGTGGATTGCAACATAAAGCCTCCTAAAGGGTTTAGTAAATTCTAACGCAAAAAGCCAATAGATTTTTAACATAACCCACAGTTTTGGCTTGCATTCATCTCGAGCCAAGGTTTGTCACACAGACCAATGGTTCACTCAGCCACACAGACCAATGGTTTACTCGGTGACTTCCTCGGGTTCGTAACCCAAGTCAAGCAGCAAATCCATGTACAACGCCACTGCATTAGCTCGGATGGACTCGAGGTTGGTTTCGGCTTTTGCCGCTATTTTTAAGCATTCTGCCAGTAGCTCAGGATGAATTTCCCAACGTTCAAAAGTTTCTTCATCAGTTTGCTCAGTGTCAGCCTCGGTGTGTTCAGAAACTTCGGTCAAGGCAATCCGAGCCGCTTCGTGTTCGGCATCTTTTTTGCTACGCCCGTAGCCTTTGTATGCAATACCGTTCCATTGCACAACACTAATAAACCCTTCGTTGGGACGGTTCGGATCGAGTAATTCGGTCTTAAACTCGAGCGGGGTGTTCTTGGCTTGTGCCAATTCATTTAGTTCAGCTTTCGGAGTACGACTCATAATGTCTATTCTACGCGAATCCGCAAGGTCATACAGGTTAGAATAAGCAAATGGAAGAACAGACCGAACGACAAATCCAGATTTTATTGGTGGATGACCACCCAATTGTCCGCAAAGGCACAAAGGAAATGCTCGAGCCTCACGCCGATTTTTTGGTGATTGGTGAAGCTGCTGACGGACGCGAAGCCCTCGCTTTTGTGAGTGCCACCCGTCCCGATGTGATTCTAATGGATGTTTCAATGCCCGGAATGAACGGCATCGAAGCCACCAAACAAATTAAACAACACCATCCAAGTGTGGCTGTGCTGGTCTTAACCAGTTTTGACGACGATGCCTATGTTTTTGCCCTGCTCGAAGCTGGCGCAGCCGGTTACATCCTTAAAAATGCTCGAGAAGAAGAACTAATTAACGCCATTAGAGCCGTTTTTCATGGCGAAAGTGCGCTCCATCCAAGCATTGCCAAAAAAGTTTTGAATAGGTTCTCGCAACAACCCACGATTGCCTTTGATGGCGAAGGACTCTCGCCAAGGGAACTCGAAGTGCTACGTGCTGCCGCTAGTGGCAGTACCAACAAAGAAATCGCTAAAGTCCTCGATATTTCCCCGCGCACAGTCCAAGTGCATCTGGCAAATGTCTTTAGTAAACTCGGTGTTGGCTCGAGAACCGAAGCGGTGCTGTTTGGCATTAAACGCGGTTGGATAGACCCAAGTACAGTAGGGTAAAAAGTAGAAAGGGTAAAAAGGTAAAAAGTAAAAACCTTTAACCTTTTGACCCTAGAGGTTTTATGATTGTAGATTTGCGTTCTGATACCGTCACCATCCCAACCCTTGAGATGCGCCAAGTGATGTTTGATGCCCCAGTAGGCGATGATGTTTACGGTGAAGACCCAGCCGTCAATGCCTTGCAAGATTTTGTGGCGGATATGCTAGGGTTTGAAGCCGCACTTTTTACCAGCAGTGGGGTGCAAGCCAATCAAATTGCGATTGCGGCACATACCAAACGTGGACAAGAAGTGATTTGTAGTGAAGGCGCTCATATCTACGAGTACGAATTGGGAATGATGGCGGCTTTTGCTGGGGTTGTACCGCGTTTTGTATCAGCCCCAAAAGGTGTTCCCGACCCAAGCGATATTCGCCGAGCGATTCGCCGTAGTGTGCATCAAAGTCCAACTGGTTTAATTGCCCTCGAGAACACCCATAATCGGGCTGGTGGGACGGTACTGCCACTCGAGATGATTAAGGAAACCCGCAGAGTATCACTTGAGGAGAACATTCCCTTGCATTTAGATGGGGCGAGACTTTGGAATGCGCTGGCTGCTTTGAAAATCGAACCAAAAGCTGTAACCCAACATTTTGATAGTGCTGCTGTTTGCCTAAGTAAAGGACTCGGAGCGCCAATTGGTAGTTTAGTTGCTGGTTCAAAAGAGTTTATTAAAGAATGTCATCGTTACCGCAAAATGCTTGGCGGGGGAATGCGCCAAGCAGGAAGTCTCGCGGCGGCTGGAATGTACGCCCTGACGCATCACCGTGGTTTACTCGAGAAAACCCATGCTCAAGCCAAATACCTCGGGCAGCGTTTGGCTGATAAGGGATTTGCGATTGACCTTGAGCGCGTACAAACCAACATGGTTTACATCACTTTAGATAATGCCCCAAGATACCTCGAGACTTGGGCAAGCCAAGGAGTTAAAGCTGGCATGATGAGTGAAAATTTGGTGCGCTTGGTCACACATTTTCAGATTACCGATGAAATGATTGAACACGCCTTGCAAGTCATTGGCACAGCAACATAACTTGATTCTCAAAACAATCTTCTTGTCACGCTCGAGTCACGCAAAACAATTACAATAACTGCATTCGGGTTTATACTCGAGTAAGAACTAAAGGAGCGAATATGGATATTTTTGGGAAAATTCTTGGGCAATTCATTGACATTGTTGAGTGGTTGGATAATACCAACGATACGCTTGTCTACCGCTTTCCTCGTCAGGGTAATGAAATTAAGACAGGAGCGAAATTGGTGGTGCGCCCTGGGCAACTAGCAGTTTTTGTGAACGAAGGACAAGTACAACAAGCCAGTTCTGAAACCAACAAGGGAATCGCCGATGCTTTTGGACCCGGAACATATGAATTAACCACCAAGAACTTGCCAATTCTGACCACGCTGCAAGGCTGGAAATATGGTTTTAACTCGCCATTCAAAGCCGAAGTCTACTTTTTTAGCACTCGAGTCTTTACAGGGCAGAAATGGGGTACGCCGAACCCCATTATTTTGCGTGACCCTGAACTTGGTCCGGTTCGTTTAAGGGCGTTTGGCTCGTATGCTTTTAAGGTCGTAGACCCACGCAAAATGCTCGAGCAGTTGGTTGGTACAGATGGTCGTTTTGAAATCGAAGAAGTAGATGAACAACTGCGTGCCTTGATGGTATCAAAGTTTGCGGCGTGGGTCGGTAAGGCAAACATCAGTATTTATGATTTTGCCGCTCAGTACCCACAAATGGGTGATGCCTTAAAAGAAGCGCTTCATGCCGATTTTGACCAGTACGGTCTTGGTTTAGAAACCATGCTGATTGAGAATGTCACCTTGCCCGAAGAAGTCGAGAAAGCGATTGATAAGCGCTCACAGATGGGTGTGATTGGCGACTTGGGTAAGTACACCCAGTTCCAAGCCGCCAACGCCATCGAAGCCAGTGCCAATAACCCCGGTGGTGGCAATGCCTTCTTGGATGCCGGTGTCGGTGTGGCACTTGGTCAGCAAATGGCAGCCAACCTTGCCAACGCCAATAAGCCCCAAGCTGCACCTGTCGTCCCGCCACCACTTCCGGGTGCAGATTGGTTTGTAGGTGTAGGCGGTCAACAACAAGGACCATTTGATACGGCAACGCTAAGCAACATGGCAAGGGGTGGACAATTCACAAGAGATTCCTTGGTTTGGAAAAATGGCATGGCGGGTTGGGTCGCAGCCGCCACCATTGCCGAACTGAGTAGTATTTTTGGGGCAGTTCCACCACCGCTTCCACCACAATAAACAGCCAATCAGGGGAGTCGCTTCACGGTTCAAAGCTCACGGAGTGGTATGGCAGAAGAACAACGTTTTGAAATGATTTGGGATTGTCGTTATTGCGGCAATAAGAAAATGCTGGCGCGAACGCACCGGCATTGTACGACTTGCGGTGCGCCTCAAGACCCAACTTGGCGTTATTTTCCCGATGAATCTGAGGCGGTGGCAGTGCTGGATGCTGCGATTGAAGGCGCAGATGTTATTTGCGGGGCGTGTAAGTCGCCTAATGCAAAATCAGCCGATTTTTGCCGCAATTGCGCTGCGCCATTAACCGATGCGGCGCAAGTGCGTTTAATGGGCGAGCAGACAAGGAATGATGGGCAGTCGTTTGTTCAAGACGACTTAAAGGCACGTCAGCAAGCCGAAAAAGCCGCTCGCAATGCACCGACCAGTCGCCCCAGCCAAGGCAATTGGTCTTGGCTAATTATTGTGGCGGTACTGATTATCGGTTCGATTTGGTGGTTTACGCGAACTCGAGAAGCCACAGTTGCGGTCACGGGTCATGCGTGGCAACGCGAAATTAAAATTGAGAAATTTGCACCTGTGCCAGCCAGTGCTTGGTGTGAATCTGTGCCAATAGGCGCATACAGCATTCGTCAGTACCGCGATGTGCGCTCAACGCGACAGGTGGCAGATGGGCAGACTTGTCGCAGTGTGCGTCGTGACAATGGTGACGGCACATACTCGCAACGCCGTGTCTGTGAAACCAAGTACCGTTCTGAACCAATATATGGCAACCGTTGTGATTTTGTGGTCAACACTTGGGCATACTCCAGAAGTGCAATTTCTAATGGTGCGAATCTCGAGACTCCAGTGGTTTGGGCTATCACCAATGTGCGAAGTGGTTCGGGGATTGGTTCAGAACGCGAAGCGGCGCGGTCTGAAAAGTACACTCTGAATTTAGCGGGCAATAATGTCAAACCGTTTTCTTGTAACGTCCAAGAATCTATTTGGCGTGGCTCGAGTGTTGGGACAGTTTTTGGCTTAAAGGTTGGGCAGGCATTGGGGAACGCGCAGTGCGATACTTTGGTGGCAAAATAAATTTTTAGGTATCTTGATCGGCGGTCGCTGCCACATCACGCATTTGCTGATGATCAGCGTAGTCAATCAAGGTACTTAGGTCTGTGCCATTTCTAGGGTAAGAACTCATGCCTACAATGGTGGTAATACCGATCATTTGGCGGTTAATCAGCATCGGTTCAGTCATGGCTTGCTGAATTCGCTGCGCTAACAAATTGGCATAATCGGTTTTTGGGTTACTGGGCAAAATCACCAGTTCGTCATTTCCAAGCCGAGCAATGAAGTCTTTAGGTGATAATTCTTGCCCAATTCGACTGGCGACTTCAATCAACACTTGATCGCCAACTGCAAAACCATATTTTTCATTGACCAAACGAAAATTATCAATGTTAAAAAGTAGTAAATTGCCTTTGTTGTTCTTAGGAAATTGTTGCTCTAAAGCGCGGCGATTAGGAATGCCAAGGAGTGGGTCGAACAAAGAAAACCAATTGCTTTTGGCGCGTTCAAAACTAAGAGCATAAGTAAAACCAGATGAACCGAAGCCAATAAAAAGAACCAAGGGAATGGCAAGCCAAATTGGAAATAATGCCACCTGATCCAAATTGGGAGGGCGCTTAAACAAGGTGATGTTATTTGAAACGGTATCAAGAACCACGCTGGCTTCGTTTTTTTCGGGTACATCATTCCAATCTTCAACCCCAAGATTCGGCAAATACAGATGAGTACGATCGGTTTTTTTTAATTGTGTAAATTCGTTAAAACCAGCCACCAGTGCCTCAAAATCAATAATCGAAAAAATGAAGCCCCAAAGTTTACCGTCGCGTTCGACATACTCCGCCCCAACCAACAAGACCTTACTACCAAGGCGAATGGCTCGAGTGCAGACTTTTTGTTCTCGTAAAGACTGCGCCGCCAAAGCGGGTAAGTCAAGCATCACGGCTGGACTGAATGTATTGCCATCAAAATTAACAGTGTACGAAGAAGTCCAAGGTTCACTTGGTGAACCAGTCAAAAACAGCACCCCAAGCACATCTTTAGAAACCACACGCAGGCTTTTGGTGATTTCATCAATTTCACCTGTTAATTCAGGGTCTTCTAAACTGTCATCCTCATCGGCGGCGAGAAAGGCTTCGACTCCACGCAGTAGCACCAAATTATTTTCAATTGATTCCTCAAGCAATTCTTTTTGAATTTGCAAATCTAATTGCTGACGCAAAAGGCTTTGTTCGACTCGAGATTGCAAAAGCACTTCGCGTCCAAGCGCAAAAAGCACAATCACCACCGCCAAGACCACACCCGCTAAAATTAAAGCCTTTTTGTGATAAACACGAAACGCAGTCTTTTGCATTAAAGTCAAAATATCATACAAACGATTGCAGTAGTGTAAGGAATGCTATAAAAGTAATGCCACTACTTTGTCGTACACAATAATTTAAGGAACTGCTTGTCAAAAAGCACCAAGGCAACCCAAAAGCGCTTATGATTTTTAGCATGAATCTTCTAGCCTTAAAAACCAAACTCGGACAAAAAGTCAGCACCGCCCAAGCCGACCTTGCCACGCACAGCAAAGACGAAAGTTACCCCATGCAACACGACCCAATCGCCGTGGTTTACGCCGAGCAAATACCAGATATAGAAACCACCCTCGAGTGGGCGCGAGAACAGCAGATTGCGATAATTCCATTTGGGGCTGGCACAAGTTTAGAAGGTCAGGTTGTGCCTGTTGGGGAGACAATCAGTTTGGATTTTTCAAAGATGAACCAAATTCTCGAGATTCGCCCTGAGGATTTTATAGCTGTGGTTGAACCCGGTGTGACCCGTAAAACCCTGAACGAAGCCTTAAAAGGCACTGGCTTATTTTTTCCTGTTGACCCCGGCGCAGATGCCACGATTGGCGGTATGACCGCTACCAATGCGTCTGGCACAACCACGGTGCGTTACGGCGGAATGCACCAGAATGTATTGGCAATGCAGGTGATGCTTGCTAACGGCGAATTGCTCGAGTTAGGCAGACCGGTAAGAAAAACCAGTGCTGGTTACGACTTAAAAGACCTTTTTATTGGTTCAGAAGGCACACTTGGAATTTTTACGCGCCTGACCTTAAAACTTCATCCAATACCCGAATTTGTTCATGCCTTACGGGTATTTTTTCCCAGTCTCGAGCAATGCGCCGAGGCTGCTTACAGCCTGATGGCAAGTGGTTTACCTGTTGCCCGACTTGAATTGGTGGATGCAATGGGGATTAAAGCAATTAACAGGTATTTACGCCGAGACTACTTTGAGCAACCTGCGCTTTTTATTGAATTTCACTCCTCGAGTAAAACCGCCTTAGAAGCCGAAGCCGCCCTAGCGACTGAACTGATGCAAGACGCAGGGGCAAGTAGCGTAGCTGTTGCTCGAACCCAAGAGGAACGCAGCGCCCAATGGGAAGCCCGACACCAAGCATACTGGGCATTGGTGAATACATACCCAAACAAAGAATACTTATCCACCGATACGGCTGTACCACTTTCTAAAATGCCAGAATTAGTCCAATTCTCGAGTGACTTGTTAAACGAAATGAATCTAACAGGTTGTATCCTCGGGCATGTCGGAGACGGTAATTTTCATACACTTTTGGTCTGTGACCACGGCGACCCTCGAGCCGAAATTTTTTCGCAAACCTTGGTGCAACACACGCTTAGCTTGGGTGGTACTTGCACTGGCGAACACGGCATTGGGCTGCGTAAGAAAAAGTATTTAGCCGCCGAACACGGGGCTGCACTGACGTACATGCAGCAAATAAAACAGCTTTTTGATCCACAGAATTTATTAAATCCCAACAAAGTGGTTTAAGGCAATACCGCCGTGACTCGAGTACCGTTGCCTGCTCGACTCGAGTATTCAAATTGTCCACCTCGGGCTTCGACCCGTTCGCGCATTTGCGATAAGCCAAGTCCGCCAGCCGTAGTGACTTTTCCAGTTAGGGCATTCGGGTCAAAACCAATACCGTCGTCTTGAACTGTTAAATTGGTGCTGCTCGGATGGGTTTGAAGATTCACCGTAACGTTTTTTGCTCGGCTGTGCTTGGCAATGTTATTTAGTGCCTCTTGCAAAATTCTAAACATCACGGCTTCGTTGGTTGGACTTAAACGCGGTTCGCCATGCAGTTCAAGGGTGGTTTTGATGTTGTTCTGCTCGCCAAAATCCTTGGTGTATTGGCGGACTGTCTCTAAGAATCCTAGACGCTCGAGGTCAAGTGGTCGCAGAGCAAAAATGCTGCGCCGAACTTCTTTGATTTGTTCTCGTAAGGTGGTTTTTGCCAGTTCGATTTCGGCTAAGACTCGTTTTGGGTCTTTCTCGAGTAACCGCCCCGCCAAATCGAGTTTCATGGCAGTAAACGCCAAACTCTGAGCAATACCATCATGAATTTCACGAGCAATACGGCTGCGTTCATCAAAAATAGCAATTTCTTCGCTGTACAAATATGCTCTGGCATTACGAACCGCTAAGGTAACTTGACTGGCAAGTAAATTCAGTAACGGCAATTCGCGGGTGTCAAAAGCATTTTCTTGACTGTGACCCAAAATAATCACGCCAACCAATTCTGATTCGGTCAGCATCGGCAAAGCAATCGCCGCCCTCGAGCCACCCAGCACAGGGTCGTCAGGTTGGTTCAGTAAAATCATGCCGTTCTTCGTCTCGAGCATCGGTGTGGCTTCAAGGTCTGGTATGGACATCGGTAAGCGCTGCAAAGCACTTTCTAATACAAGATTGCCTGTAACCCAACCGTGTTCGTTGCCAGAACGCACCACTTGCCCTTGCACATCACGCCCCCAAGCGAGGGTTAAACGCCCGTCCTCATCAGATAAATAGACTGCACTGGCTTCGGCTCGGACACGTTCACGGATTCGGGCTAGAACATTCTCGAGTAAGCGCTCTAAGTTAATTTCGGCACGGATACTTCTGTCAACTTCAAACAGCGTTAGTAAATCTCTGGTGCGAATACTAGCAGCATCCACCGCCACTGCCACTTCACCAACCAGAATCTCGAGTAATTCACGGCTCTCGGCTCTCGGCATTCCTACAAAGTACAGGTGTAGCGCCCCTAAAAAACGATCTCCAAAACGCAAAGGACTGGATAAGCGGCTCTTGGCATTCTGAATACTTGCAGGGCGATCAAGAACATTCATGGCAACTCGTAAAGGCTCGAGGTCGGTTACTTCTAAGGGTAACTCGAGCAAATTAAAAACCCGCACCACACCACTCTCGAGAATAATTGCCCCAGCGCTTGCCCCGACTGCTTCAGCAACACTAGCAATCGCGGTTTCTAGAACACTTTCTAAGTCAGAAGCCTCAGAGACATTACGAGTGACACGTTGTACGGCTGCTAAACGCGCATGGGATTCGGAGAGTTCGGTGTACAAGCCGCGCAGTTCAGTTTCGGCGCGTTCACGTTCTCGTACTTCAGCCGCAATCCATGTCAAAACAAAAAAGGTGACCATCGGACCAACAATCCCATAAAAAAGCAGTTCTGCCCAAAATCCTGTGCCTCTGGGCTCGAGTTGTACCACCAACAATTGATACAGCACCACCACCAGCACAATCAGAGGTGGCAGAACCGCTTGGGCAGTCCGAACCCGACGGTACAACGCCCCCGGAACTCGAGAAGCCCGAAATCCAATTTGTTCAAACCAAGTCAAAGACGGATTCATAGTTTCACCCATGTAGACTGGTTGTTCACCCATGTAGACTGGTTCATAAATTCTCTTCGATTCTTGGGTAAGGCACTGTACCAGGTGTATCCAAGCCCCTATTCTTGCGTGAAGCCCACAAACCCTGACTGAGCAAACCACGAATAAACGCGACATCGTGATTATTTAAGTCTGAACGATTAAAAATACTTCTAAAACGCCGCATTGCATGGTCTTTACGGTCATCGTTGGTGTAACCCACTTCAAGCATAAACTCGAGCAGATGAGCGTACATCCCTTCCAAACTGTGGCGTGGTGCAAGTTTTTCTCGCTCAAACAGGGTTTCAATTTTTGGTTTTTGACGTGCAAGCAGTAACTCGTAAACAACCACTTGGACTGCTTGGGCAAGGTTTAAGACAGGGTACTCACCTTCGGTTGGAATTGAAATAAGCGCATGACATAAGTCAAGTTCATCATTAAAAAGCCCGTGTTCTTCGCGTCCAAAAACCACAGCACTAGATACTGGGCTTATAAACCTTGGTGCAACTTCCCTTGGGGTGACAATCTGGGTGTAATCCTTGCGCTCCCTTGCAGTTGTGCCAACCACAAACTCGAGTTCACCCACCGCTTCTAGTAACGTATTGCAAATTCTGGCTTGTTCAATCAGTTCAAAAGCATGAACCGCCATTTTCTGGGCATCTAAAAGATGGCAACGAGGCGCAACAATTCGTAAGTCTGACAAACCAAAATTCTTCATGGCTCGAGCCACACTGCCAATGTTATCTGGACCTTTAGGAGAAACAAGTACAATCGCGGGTTTCATGGCTTCTAGTCTAAAGAGAAAAGAGAAAAGAGGAAAGAGGAAAGAGGAGGGTGCTGTCTTATGCGGAAGTCAAAGAAGTAAACTGTGTCTTATGCTCGAGAAGTTACAACAATTATTAATTGAACAAAAAGCAGTCTTGCGTCTTGACAATCCACAACGTGCAATGCGAATCACCCAAGGATTTCATCAGTTGCAACTGATTATTTTTTTGACCCAACTATTGATTCTGATAATTTTAGTTGGGCTGCTGCTTATGGCTGGGTCAACTCGAGCCGTGTCAATTTCCAATTGGTTCTTAATCATTGGTATTTCCTTAACTGCCTTTGCAATGATTTTTTCAGAAAAAGCATTTCGTGAAGAACCAACTTTTTTGGCATTGCTACGGCTGTGTATCCTTACTTCTGTCTCGAGTTCCATTCCCGCCATGCTTGCAGCCCTTGCTTGGCGATTTGAAGGACTTACGCTTGGTGTGTTGGGCTTATTTTTCTCGAGTCTAACGGCATTTTTTATCTGTTGGACTCGTCTCGAGTTACTAGCGACTTTGATTCCTCAAAATCCAGAGGAACCTGTTTAAGCACATCTAAAGTCGAGTCTGAAATAATTAAACTCGTGCTAACATACTCAAGTGGCAGGCAAACGCGAAATCATTATCACCACTGGTCTACTTGCCATTTTAGGCGGAGCAAGTTTTCTGAGTTTACGCCCCAATGAAATCCCAGCCGCTCAAAACGCTCTCGAGCGTTTACCAATTCGTGTTGCTGTAGCAGGAGAAATTAAAAAACCAGGGGTTTATCAGTTACCTTGGGGTTCACGTACCGAAGCTGCTATCAGTGCCGCAGGTGGCACGACCAACAACGCCGAACTGAGTTTAATCAACCCTGCTCAAATCCTCACCGATGGTGATCAGGTTCGCATCCCAAGTAAACAAGTCAGTGACCCCAAGTCTGAGCAGCCCGTCTCGAGTGCTACTCCAACAGGTGAACGTGTGAACCTCAACACCGCTAATCAAGCGCAGATTGAAGGTTTACCGGGGGTTGGTCCAAAAATGGCAGAACGCATTTTGCAAGCTCGCCCATTCTCGAGTCTTAAAGACCTAGATGCAGTCAAAGGAATCGGACCAAGTATGCTCAAAAAACTCGAGCCACTGGTCAGATTTTAGTCACTTTAGAGTTTTCATCTTCATGCAGTACAATCGGCTTTTGTGGATGATTCCCAAAAACACCCTTGGAGAACTATGAACGAAACAATCCCTGCGCCCGAACAAGAAATATCCTTACGTGATGTCTACCTAATTTTGAAGCGTAATGCCTTAATTATTTTGGTCACACCTATTATTTTTGCTTTTCTGGCAGCACTTTATGCTTTTTTTATCGCTGATCCTGTTTATAAATCAGAAGCTAACCTAACGATTCAGACTACGCCAGTTCAATCCAAAATTGAAGATAAAATCGAAACCAGTGCCATAACAGTTTTTACCTCAGATCAAATTGAGACTGTGGCAACCTCCAGACCGATCTTAGATAAGCTAATCGAACAAATTCGCACTTCAAATAACGCTCCAACCAATTGGCGGGTAGAAAATTTTGATGCCAGTTCGCTTGAAAAGAAACTCAAAATAAAATTTCCTAAACCCAATGCCCGTGGCACAACCGACGCTTCTTTAGTCACCCTAGAAGTCAGTGCACCAAATGCAAAATTGGCTGCCGAGGTTGCCAATGGGTGGGCGCGAGAAACCAATACTGCCTTAAACTTACTGCCTCAAGAACGGGTTAAGGATTCAATCAACACATTGCAAGGCGAAATCAATCGAGCGGCTCGAGGGCTAAACGATGTTGAAAAAAAGTATGAAGAGTATGCCAACCGCTCTAACTTAGCCCTTGAACAAGCTGAGCTTGGCAGTGCAACTGGTGAACGGGCTGGGCTTGAGCCACTAATTGCCCAAACCAAACAAAATGTTTTACAAACCGAAGCTGAATTAGGACGACGCACTTCCGACTTAAAATTAGCCGCTCAAACACTTGGGGTGATTCCAGAAAATTCAGTTATTTTGGGTGTGACCACCAATGGACAAACCCTTTTACAAGTACGCACAACCCTAGATACTCAGTTGAAGGTTGCAAGAAATCGAATGCTAAGTGCCAACGAGGCACTGCGCCTTTTCAATACGACCAACGACGCAGCCCTTTTGCGTGGGCGAATTGGTCAAAACGAAGGGCGTTTACTAGAAATCAATGCTAAATTGCAATCATTTGACTCAACCCGTAAAACACTTACTGCCCAATTGCAACAAGCACGCCAAGAAATCAAAACGCAACCCAAGTTACTGATCCTTGAACGAGAATTACTCAGCGACCCTGCGATCAATGCAGCGATTCAATCCCGAGATCCAAAAGTCAACGACCTGATTGGCTTAAAATTACAAAATCAAGAAGTCAATCCTATCTATCAAGAGTTGCTTCAAGGGATTGTAGGTCTTGAAGCCAGTATTAGAACCTTAACTGCTGACCTTGAAGGCATTAAACCCGAATCAATTAAGCGCACAACCCAATTAAATTTAGATCGGACACGACTTGCCCAACTCAATAAACAAGCCGAGCCATTAGCGCTTGAAGTTCGCAATGCACAAGTCTTTTACGAAACAACCAACGCCCAAATCAATCGTCTCGAGGGAGTTGACCCAAATGTATTGTCACAAATTCGGGTTGAAAACACCAACCCCGAGTATCAACGCCTACGCACCTTGGTCAATGATTTAAGTTCAAATTTATTGCGTTTCAAAGTGACTTTAACTGGCTATGAAACCCGAGCTAAAGAATTAAACTCACGAATCGAACAACTCAAAAGTCGGGTTGCCACCTCAACCCTTGAGTCTGCTCGGATTGGTCAGCAACTCGAGTTAACACGTGAGCAATTTAAGACGTTGAGCCAAAAAATGGTGGATTTAAGTATTGAGCAAGCCTCGAGTAAATCGCTTGCTCAGGTGCTTGTGCCAGCCTTTGCTCCAAGCCGCCCTGCTTCAAGCCGTGCAACCGTGGTTTTATTGGCAATTGTGGCGGGTTTGCTGATCGGTCTGATTATTCCGTTTATTCTCGAGGCATTGCGTGACCCAAATGCTGTTGCTCGAGTCACGCAACGCCGAAGTGCTGTACCCGCTTTAGCCGCCGAGGATTAAATTGTTTGTTGTTCATGACCTTGGGGTTGTGCCGTACCAAAAGGCATACGCGCTGCAACTCGAGG
>JBEGTV010000005.1:0-19179 GCA_041179225.1 Deinococcota bacterium
ACCTTGTAAAAAAAGGTTATCTCGAGTTTGAGCATCCTAAAGACCTTGTAAAAATGGATGCTGTACAAAAACGACAACCGCGCACAGACTTAGAAAAAGGCTACAACATTGTGGTTGGAAAACTCAGTTTTGAAATTAACAAAATCCTTGACCCAAATGGTATTTGTCCAACGCTTGTCGCTACCGATATGAGCCGGATTGCTGTTTTGGATACCAAAGGTTTAAGGCGTTTAACCACTCGAGAGGGGCTGCGCTTAAATGGTTTCCCAGACTCCTACCAGATGACTGTTCCTGAAAATGTTGGCTGTGATTTACTTGGGAACTCTGTGGCAGTACCAGTGGTCAAAGCCATTGCAGAACGCTTAATTTCGCAAGTTCCACACATACCTATTCAGTCGCTCCAACACTCGTTTGCGAATGTGCTTCATAGTTTTGATTGACTTCTAAAAACCATTGACCGGCATAAGCTGAACTGTTTGTTTGCACCAAAGTGTCTTTAAGTGCGGCTAAAAACGTGTCTTTCGAGCGAAAAGGAGGTGTCGCTTTTTTGGTTTTGGCAAACCATTTAATTGGGCGCAGATTGACAATTTTTTGCTGTTTTTCTTGTACACGAATTGGTCTTGTGGAACTCGTGCCGCTAATTTCCCAAATTTTCTTTAACCAAAAATCGGTAACTTTGAGAACACCATCCTCTAAACTGTAGGCGAAAATCAGATAATCGGCATTTAATCGGTAAGCGTGAGTTCGCAACGAACGTGTATACGCATCAAAATTAGCAATGTCAAAATTTGGGCTGGCACCTGCATCAAATACTTTAATCTCGAGTAAGCTCTCTTGATTTGAAGCTGGGTCAAGCAAAAAATCTGGAAATTCTTGAGTATTGGTTTTTTGGCGAAAAAAAATGTTCTTGCTTTGAAGCCATAACCCAAACCATTCTTGTAATAAATTACCAACCGAACTTTTGTCTTTGACCAAAAGCGTAATTCCAGCAAAAAAGACTTCGATACGACCTGTTTGGGCTTGTAGATTTTCGGATTTTAGTAAGTCAAAAATTTCTTGTGCAGTCAGATTTTGCGGAAAACTTATGGGTGCAGCATTTTGCATCAAACTCATAGGTGTAGCTTAACATTGCGGCTCTCGTTATACTCAAGTTACTGAATTTTAGCTCACAAGTATTCTACCCTACGACAACAAGGAGTTAATTCTATGTCCACTCAATCACACCGCCAAGCTGCTGTTAAACAAATCCGTGCCTCCATTCTGACCATTTCTGATACCCGCACCTTTGAAACCGACTCGAGTGGACAATTCTTAGAAGATTCACTGCTTGGGGCTGGGCATTTGGTAACTGCTCGAGGCTTGGTCAAAGACGACCCAGAAGCGATTCAAAATCAACTGGGGACTTGGTTAAACACCAAAGAAGCCCAGATTATTTTGACCACTGGCGGTACGGGAATTACCAAACGCGATAACACCATTCCGATTATCGAGGGTTTGCTCGAGAAACCCATGCCGGGCTTTGGGGAATTATTTAGGATGCTCTCGTATCAAGAAGTTGGGGCAGCCGCCATGTTATCTAGGGCAACTGGCGGACTGGCACACGGCGGTCACTGCCTGATTTTTGCCATGCCCGGGTCGTTAAATGCAGTAGAAACCGCTTGGAAAGGTATTTTCGCCAAAGAATTAGCGCATTTGGTTTTTGAAGTGGTGCGCTAAGAGGTATACTCGAGCCGATGAAAATTCTAGTGACTGGCGCTGGTGGGTACATTGGTTCGGTAGCAAGCGAATTGCTGCTCAAGGCTGGCTTTGACTTGGTGTGCGTAGAAAATTTTGTTCGCGGCTACCGCCAACCGCTCGAATTACTGCAAAGTCGGTATGGGACAGAGCGTTTGATTCTCGAGGAGGCTGACCTTGCGATCTCAGATTTGAATACTATTTTTGCAAACCACCAAATTGTTGCCGTCATGCACTTTGCCGCGCTTCTTAACGTTGGCGAGAGTATGCACCAACCCGTAGCGTATTTTAGTAACAACATTGTTGGCACACAACGCTTAATTGAGGCAATGCACAAGGCTGGTGTGAAACAACTGGTCTTCTCGAGTAGCTGCACCGTCTATGGTAACGCCCAGTACCTCCCGCTTGACGAAGCGCATCCTGTGGTACAACCCGAAAGTGTTTACGGGGCAAGCAAAAAAATCTGTGAGGATATGCTTAGCTGGTACAGCAAACTTGGGGTTCTCGAGTATGTCGCACTGCGGTACTTTAATGTCTGCGGCGCAACTGATGATGGTTTCATCGGCGATTCTAAACGCCCTAGTTTTCATTTAATGCAGAATGCTGTGCTAGGCGCGATGGGCTTGCGTGATTTTACTTTTAACTATGCGACTGTAGACACCCCAGACGGCAGCCCAATCAGGGATTATGTGAATGTCGTGGATTTAGGTGAAGCACACGTTGCTGCCCTGCAATTTTTACAGCGAGAAAAACGCACCGAGATTTTTAACCTTGGCACTGGCACTGGCAACAGCGTCCTCGAGATTGTCAATATGGTCAAACAAGTCACAGGTAAGGATTTTCCTGTTGCCCCAGACCCAAACCGTCGCACAGGCGAAGCTGACCGAATGGTAGCCGATTACCGCAAAGCCGAAAAGCTACTGGGTTGGAGACCCAAGCGCAACCTCGAGCAGAGTGTTAAAAGCCTGATGGCATGGTACTCGAGCCACCCAAAGGGTTGGGAACGGTGAAGCAATATCATGATTTTTTACGGCATATTCTCGAGTATGGCACACAAAAAGCTGACCGCACTGGGACAGGGACGAAAAGTGTTTTTGGGTATCAAATGCGGTTTGATTTACAAAAGGGCTTTCCGCTTGTAACGACTAAAAAAGTCCATTGGAAAAGCGTGGTTGGCGAATTACTCTGGTTTTTAACGGGCGACACCAACAACAATACTTTAGAAGCAATGGGCATCAGCATTTGGCGAGAATGGGCAAAAGAAGATGGTTCGCTTGGACCGATTTATGGGCATCAATGGCGGTCTTGGAGCGCCCCCAATGGTCAGACAATAGACCAAATAAGTTGGTTACTCGAGGAAATACAAAAGAACCCAGACTCGAGACGTTTAATTGTTTCAGCTTGGAATGTGGCAGATTTGCCCCAAATGGCATTGTTGCCTTGCCACACGATGTTTCAGTTTTATGTAGCCAATAACAAATTATCTTGTCAGTTGTACCAAAGAAGCGCCGATGCGTTTTTGGGTGTGCCTTTTAACATTGCTTCTTACGCACTTTTAACCCAAATGATTGCCCATGTCTGCAAGCTCGAGCTTGGCGAATTTATTCATACCTTTGGCGATGCCCACATTTACAGCAACCACTTTGAACAAGTCCAAACCCAGTTATCTCGAGAACCAAAAGCCTTGCCCATTGTGCGCCTCAACTCGAGCATTGAGGATTTATTCTCTTTTAGCCTCGAGGATATTATTCTCGAGAATTACGACCCACACCCAAGGATTAAAGCGGCGGTAGCCGTATGAACCTTGAGATGATTGCCGCCGTAGATTCAAACCTTGCAATTGGCTTTGGGAATGCCATGCCTTGGCATTTGCCCGATGACTTAAAATACTTTAAGCGCGTGACACTCGAGAAAACCGTACTGATGGGCAGAAAAACTTTTTTGAGTATCGGACGAGCCTTACCCAAACGCCGAAATCTGGTGCTGACAAGGGACACAAGTTTTACAGCCAATGGTATTGAAATCGTGCATGGTTTAGACCAAGCCCTTGCCCTCGAGTCAAATTTAATGGTGATTGGTGGTGGAGAAATTTATACACTGGCACTGCCTTTAGCCTCTGCAATGCACCTGACTTTTGTGGATACTCGAGTTGAAAATGCCGATGCGTTTTTCCCAAAATATAACGAAAAAGAATGGCGGGAAGTCTCGAGAATTCATCATGACCCAGATGAAAAACATGCGTTTAGTTTTGATTGGGTGACATTAACGCGGAATCAGCAGTTGTAAACCATGTAGTACAAGCTCAAACGAATCAGCATCTAAACACCCAACATATTCGGTTAGAAATGTTTTATCGGCGGTGGTGAGTTGCGTGATATTGACAACCGCGTCTCGAGGCAAACCGCTTTCTTCTTTGGGTATAAAGACATTGCCCGGCATGTCGGCTAGTTTTAAGTTCGTGGTGATAATCACAACAGTCACAGTTTTTATTGCGCTTTGATTGTACTGGTCACTCGAGACGACTAGAACAGGTCGCCGTCCGCCCGGTTCGCTGCCAAGTGGTTCTGGCAGACTAGCCCACCAAATTTCGCTTCGTTTCAAGACCAATCCTCAAATGGTTCAGAGTGTAAAACTCGAGCGCTGAGATTTTGCAAAAAAGTATCGGGAGTTGTATCTACTTCTTGGCATAGTGCATTGATTCGTTCAGTAATGGTTGTTGGTTCGTGACGTTCTAAGTATTCTTTTAAGGCTTTGCTGTACAGTTCAGAACGACTCAGCCGGTGTTGATTGGCGAATCGTTCGGCAGCCCGAAAAGTTGATTCTGGAACACTAATGGCAGTTTTCACACCAAAAGTATAACAGATTTATACCAGTAGCTCGAGAACTTGGCTATGCAACGCACTGTTTGTCCCCACCGCATCCGAACCATGAATGGTTGGAACTCCCGCCCAAGTCGTAAAATGCCCACCCGCCTCTTCGAGAATCGGTTGTAATGGCGCACAATCCCAGACGTTCATGCCAGCATCAAGCATAATATCGGCTCTGCCTGTTGCCAGCAGCACATAGCCGTAACAATCGCCCCAACCACGAGTTAATTGCACTCGAGAAGCCAAGTTATCAAACTGCTTTCCCCGTTTACGACACGATTCAGAACTGGTGGTTAAAAGTGTTGCCTCCTCGAGTTTCTTGGTACTTGAGACTCGAGCCACCCGCCCATTCAAAAACGCCCCCATGCCCTTGGCGGCATACAACATTTCGTTCTGCACAGGTAAATACACCGCGCCAACACTGGCAACCCCAGCAATCTCGAGGGCAACCAGTGTGCCATAAAGCGGCACACCTCGAATAAAGGATTTTGTACCATCAAGCGGATCAATAATCCACTTCATTTCGGCATCACCAGACTCGAGACCGCCTTCTTCACCAATAATGCTATGCCCAGCGTAATCGCGCTTAATGCGTTCCCGAATAACCAATTCGGCTTCCTTATCGGCAATTGTTACTGGCGTGTCATTACTTTTGGTTTCAACATCCACACCTGTATTAAAATACGCCAAAGTGCGTTTTCCACCAAGGTAAGCAGCGTCTATACAAGTCTCGAGATAATCACGAAGTGAAGGCATGACTCGAGTTTAACATTCACGGCATGGCATGACGCTTAGCGCTCGAGTACGCCCCAGTCACATAATGCTCAAGTTGGCGTTCAATGTCAGTTAATAAGCCACTTGCCCCAAACCTAAATAAGTGCGATTCACACCACGGCAAACCAAGTTCATCACGCATTAAAAACATATACTCGAGGGCGTTTTTGGCAGTGCGAATACCACCGGCTGGTTTGTAGCCAACGCGGTAGCCAGTTCGCTCGAGGTACGCCCGAATTTGCCGCACCATCACCAAGGTCACGGGGAGGGTAGCATTGACGCTTTCTTTACCTGTGCTGGTCTTAATAAAGTCCGCACCTGCCATCATCGCGGTTAGGCTGGCACGTGCCACATTGGTCAGGCTGCCAAGTTCACCAGTTGCCAGAATTACCTTTAGTCTCGAGTCACCACAAGCCTCACGGACTTGGCGCACTTCGTCATATAAGGCTTCCCATTTATTACCAAGCACCAAGCCCCTTGTAATCACCATATCAATTTCGGCTGCACCATCAGATACACTCGCCCGAACCTCCTCGAGACGGGTTTTCATGGGGGCAAGTCCTGCTGGAAACGCGGTACTGACCGCCGCCACAGGCACACCACTCCCCTCAAGGGCTTTAACAGCAGTTTTGACAAACGGATGGTAGACACAAATTGCGCCTGTGGTGATGCCCAACGCACCCGCGCCCAGTGCCTCGAGAATATCTTGGCGCACAGGGTGACGGGCTTTGGCGCAAAGGCGCTGTACATTGGTGTCGGTGTCATCGCCCGAAAGCGTGGTCAGGTCAATCAGGGTAATGGCACGTAGCAACCACGCCGCTTGAAACTCTTTTTTGACGCTGCGGCGTGTGCCAATCGTGGCAGCACGGCGTTCAACTGCGCTTTTATTGACACGGGTTTCCTCGAGCCAAGATGAATCAAACGGCAATCCAGAGTTACGCTTGAGCCAAAGGTCAGTGCTTGCAAGGGTCATGGGAATAGTTTACGTTAAAAAGTGATGCGACGAATCAGCAATTGATTTTTTTGGCAATAACCAAGCAAGAGTTTTTTGTCGGTGGTGAGGCTAAAATCCTCGAGTTTTGCTGGTATTGCCGCCAGCCAACGCGGTTTATTGTTTGGTGTGTGGAGCATTACTTTTTGTTCATCCAAAAAAATGACCTCGCCAGTTGGATAGGTCTTGGCGTAAAAATCCCCTGACTCGAGTGAGGAAAGACCCTGAGAATCTACCCTGCTACCCTGCTCGTTAAACCAATCTACATACCAAGTGAGCTTATCGCCTTGTGGTGAATTATCCGTACCAGAAACAAAAACCACACCGCCTTTTGGCATAATTTGCAAAGAATGATAAGAACCAATGTCATTTGGATAAGCGTCAATATCCACACCATCTTGACTAAAACTTGGCTCGAGAAAACCAGCATTGTTAAATTTAGCCACAAATAAATGTAGACCTCTAAATTGAATTCCGCCTGTCAGGGCAAAATTCCCTGCCGCATCCATCGCCAAACTGTAGGCGGTCACGGCTGGCGTTCCAGAACCAAAGGCGCTCAGAAGCTCGAGAATTTTTGGAGTGATAACGCTAAAGTCAGCGTAGCCTAGGGTATCAAGGTCTAATTCGCCTCGATTTGAAAGGGTATAGCGCACAAAAACAACCCTTTGATTGGCTTTGTCATCATATGCCAACAATAAGCGCTGACCAGACCAAACCCAAGCATACGCCGCAACTTCATCAAACTTTGGCAAATCCAAATTTACCCGAAATTTTACTTTTCCAGTTGCCGAAATCAATACCAAACGCATCGAAACAAAAGCATCCTCGGCAAAACCTTGACGGTCAGACCCAACAATCAAGACATCCGAATTATTTTGTTGAACCACTTGAGTATCCTGGACATCCCAATCTGGAAGGCGCAACACCGCCTGATTTGCAAAACTGGTATCCCATTTGCCTGCTCGAGTTAGTTTTAAGAGCGTTAGCGTTTTTTGAGATTGCTTGACCAACAATACACTTCGGTCTGGGAAATCTAGCATGATCTGTAAGCCACAAACCCCAGCTTGGGTTGTGCCGTTATTGCCAAAACTCGAGTCGGGTTTGCCAATCTGAGACTGCGAAAAAGCCGTTACCGAAAAAACCAGCAAAGCCAATATTAATGTCACTCGAGTCATGGCAGCAGCATAACGCAAAGAGTGAAAGCAAGGTTGCTTTCACTCTTACGAGCAACAAAATTCAATTCAACAATTCAAAAATTCCAGCCGAACCTTGCCCACCACCCACGCACATCGTCACCATGCCGTAACGCCCACCCCGACGACGAAGTTCAGACAACAAAGTTGTGGTCAGTTTTGCACCTGTACAACCAAGCGGATGACCCAGCGCAATTGCCCCACCATTGACATTTAGCTTAGTAAAATCAATCCCGATTTCTCGAGCCACCGCCAAAGCCTGAGCCGCAAAAGCCTCGTTCAGTTCAAACAAATCAATGTCTTTTAGCTCGAGACCTGCTAATTTCAGGGCTTTAGGAATTGCAGCAATCGGACCAATGCCCATGATTTCAGGGGCAACGCCGACACTGGCAAAGCTAACAAAACGGGCTAATGGCTTCAAACCAAGGTCAGCCGCTCGAGCCGCACTCATCAGCACCGCCGCCGCCGCACCATCAGAAAACGGACTCGAGTTACCCGCCGTCACCCCGCCGCCCTCTTTGAATGCACCACGCAGTTTGTTTAGCCCTTCGAGAGTCGTATCACGGCGCAGGAGTTCATCGGTGTCAAACATCATTTCTTGGCTGATGGTTTTCGTACCCTTGAGTTTATCCACCCGCACTGGCACTGGCACGATTTCATCTTTGAAACGCCCAGCATCCATTGCCGCCGCCGCTTTTTGGTGCGACTCGAGGGCAAAAGCATCCATATCCGCACGATTGACGTTGTACTTTTCAGCCACATTCTCGGCAGTATGACCCATGCCGATATACGCACCCGGTCTCGAGTCTACAAGGGCATTATTGGCAGAGAACGCAAAACCAGACATCGGCACAAGACTCATGCTTTCCGCACCACCCGCGATTAAACAATCGTTGCTGCCGCTACGGATGGCTTGGGCAGCCATCGCAATCGTCTGCAAGCCAGAAGCGCAAAAGCGGTTAATGGTCACACCCGCCACGGAGTCTGGCAGACCAGCGCGGAGGCTCGAGAGACGCGCAAAATTAAGCCCTTGTGAGCCTTCGGGCATGGCGCAACCGAGGAAGACATCCTCGATTAAGTTTGGGTCAACACCCGCCCTCGAGACGGATTCTTTAAGGACAATAGCCGCGAGGTCATCGGCTCGAGTGTTTGACAGTGAGCCTTTTAAGCCACGACCAACGGCGGTGCGGACGGCGGAAACGATAACAGCTTCATTCATGGGGTTGCTCCTTAAGAGTCAAAGAAGTTGCGAATTTATCTTTCTGGTTGTAATTTCCATTTTTGATTTTCAGAATCAAAAACAGCAAACCATTCTTTAGATTTTTCTTTATCAATTGTTTGCAATAATTTAGGCAAAATATCGAAGAATTCAAAAAATTTATCTTCAGGTACATAATAGTTATAGCAAATTATTTTAACGTCTTTAAAATTAATAATAATTGCACCTGCGTTATTGGGGTATTTTTTAAAAAACGAGAATAATTTCTTTTTTGACCAATTATACAAGTCAGCAAAAAGTTCATTCAAAAAAGATTCTCCAAGTTTATAAATTGCTCCCACAACCACGACATCAATTATCCATGAATGTGGACCATTATACGAAGGCTCCCAAAATAAAAATAATTCTGTTTTCCTATCAGTCATAAAATCAGGAGTAAGACTGTCTAAATTTTTCCCTTTAAATCCAGCACTATTTAATCCGAGTTTTACTGTATGTGATATGTCCTTTTTCATAAAACTCTCCGATTTTTCATATTTAGCTAAAGTGTTTAGGTAGGTTCTTCCTACCATTTTTTGTATATGACGTGGGCAAAGCCTACCCTACTTTTTTAGTTCAAAAACAGTTCCCAAACAAGATTTTATCGTCTCAGTTGTTTGCTGCTCGAGAGTTCCCAGAAAACCAAGTAACCTTGATAAGCTCACAGCCCGAATTTGGTCTAACAGCACCACACTATCTTGGGTTAAACCAGACATTCCAGAAGAAATAATTGGGTATAACACTGGGTTCTGAACTGCCCACGGCTCGAGTTGTGTGGTCATTGGGGCAATCAGAAGCATTGGAAATCGTGAACGACCCGTATTCTCGAGAATTCCCACCACGACGGCTGGGCGTTGTCCTTCTTGCTCGTGACCCGTTGGAATATGAAGTGGCAATAAAACCCGAATCACATCACCAATCTCGAGTTTGCTACCCGCCATTTTTAACTCCAACCACTAAAAAACCTGTTCCCGCTTGGTACTGGATGGGTTGCCCTGCTGGAATACCTTTTTCGCCCCAGTCGTACTCTGGTAAGTCCTCGCCCATGTCCGCCTCGAGCCAGTGCTGGGTTTCTGCGTCCAGTTCATGGGCTGAAATCAGGGCTTCGTACTCGGCAATTGGCAAAAGTACAAAGGTTTTATTGCCGTTGGCATCAAATACAAATTGGTGTTGGGCTGTACTCATACTTCCTCCTTTTGACTATCTTTGAGCATAACTTGTGTGCTGCCGATGCTCGAGTGGATAGAAAGCCAGCACAATTTGCTCTTTGGGAATTCCTGCTTCCTCGAGTTCTGGTGCGATACCATTTGGGGTGTTATCGGCTTCTATCCAGCATTTATTGTCTTTAATGTCAATGTGCAAAATGACATTATGAACGCGGCGTTGGTTGTACCAGCCGACCCAAAGAAGCGCAAAGTGATTGTTTTCACGGTCAAACATCAAAACACCATCTTCGGGGTAAGCAAAGTTTTTCCATTCTTGGAGTAATTTTTCTACGGTATCTTGCAGCATCACACGATTGGTTTGGGTAGCCATTGTTTAATCACTTCCTCTTGGGAATCATAGATGAAAACCAGTAAATCTTCACCCTCGAGAATGTCTAAACCAAGTTGGGTGGTCAGAAATTGCTCCACAAGAATTGGTACAGCCAACACCAAACGTCTTTCGGGGTCTTGTTGCTTTAGGAAGTATCTGTACAAACGGTACTGCCCAAGTGCATCTTGAAAACCAGAAATAAGAGAAGGTGCAAGAAAACTTTTGACCTCAACTGCAATTTTAATTTTGTCTCGTTCTGCCACGATTAACTCTGCACTTAAATCAATGAAGACTCGAGCTTCCCCAATCACCAGCATTTGGTTTTCACGGGTAATTTTCCAACCATCGCGTTCAAGGGCGCGTTTTACGGTGTCGTGGTATAAGTCTTTTCGTGGCATAAATTCCTTGGGCGGTGGGAAAGGGCGAGACAGACGATTCTGCCCGACAGGTGCGTGTTTATGGTCAAGAAGTCCCGCCCCTACGGTCAATTGCGGAGTGGCTTACCGGTTTTGAGGGTGTGGGCAATCCGTTCTTGGGTTTTGCGTGTGCCGCACAAATATAAGAAGGCTTCGCGCTCGAGGTCAAGAAAGTGCTGTTCGGGTTGTTTGGTGACTCGGTTCATAGTGCCACCTGCTAGGATTTTGGCAAGCTGCATGGCGACTATCCCATCGTGTTCAGAAGCGTGACGACTGAGTTGCAATCCATGCACGGCGACTTTCAGGTTGGCAATCGCACTTTCGCCCATGGCAACAATTTCGGCTCGAGGTTGTGGTTGCACATAATCTTTTGCCATCTCGAGAATTTTTTGTTTGGCATCGGATAGCAGTCTGTCGCGGTTCATGGTGATGCCATCGGAGCGTTTCAAATAACCCAAATCCCTCGCCTCGAGTGCCGATGTGCTGGTTTTAGCGAGTGCAATTTGTTCAAAGGCTTTGCGAATGGCACTGAATGGGTCTTCGTTGGGTAGGAGTTGTTCGCTGAATCGTGCCAGCATTTCGGTTGTGCCACCACCACCAGGGATTAAGCCCACGCCAGCTTCAACTAAGCCCATGTAGACCTCAGCGTGAGCTTGCACATGGTCGGCGTACAGACTGATTTCGCAGCCACCGCCTAATGTTAAACCAAATGGCGCGGAGACCGTTGGGAATGGACTGTACCGCATGGATAAAACAAATTTTTGGAATTGTCGGATGCTCAAGTCAATTTCGTCAAAATCACCTTCTTGGGCTTGTAAGAGCAGCACTGCTAAATTTGCGCCTGCACTGAAATTATCGCCTTGATTACCGACAACCAGACCCGCAAAGGATTCAGCAACGACTTTTTGAGCGTACTGCATGGCTCGAACCATATCTTCGCCAAGGGCATTGGCTTTAGAATGAAACTCGAGTAGCGCAACATCATCGCCAATATCCACTAAACTAGCGCCTTGCCATGCTTTAATGATTTTGCTCGAGTCGCGTTTAATATCGCGCAGGACAATCAAACCACTTTTTTTAGCTGTGGCTTCTTCATAGAACGGCTTGCCTTGCTTGAGCAGTGCTGGTACATCCAAACCAAGTGCTTTGATTCCAGCCATCACCGTGTCGTGTCCGAGGGCATCTGCCAAGTCAAACGCTCCGATTTCCCAGTTGAAACCCCATTTCAGGGCGTTGTCCACTTCAATTACGGTGTCAGCACAAGCGGGGATGTTCTTCGCCGCAAACCAGATTAAACCGTAGACATTGCGTCGCACCAACTCACCGATGTTATTCTCGAGTTTTAAGAGTGCTTTGATTCGAGCCACAGCATTTGGCAGGCTACGAATTTCATCTGGAACGCGGATTTTGCCATTGTCTTTGTATTCTAAAGTTTGGTAATCAAGCGTTAAAATCACGCTTTTGCCATCTTTGCCTTTGATGCGCTTAAAAAATCCTTCGCCAGTTTTTTCGCCTAAGCGTCCCATTTCCACCAGTTTCTCGAGAATAGGCGCTGGGGTGTAATCAAATTCGGTACTCGAGCCGAGGTTTTTCGCCACGGCTAAACCAATATCTAAGCCGCTCAGGTCGTTGGTGCGGAAACTGGCACTGGTGGCTCGTCCCATCAGTGTGCCAAGATAGGCATCCACTTCGTCGGGGCGCAAACCAAGTTCTACTGCATCGCGCACCGTATGGGTCATACCCCAGACACCAATTCGGTTGGCAATAAATCCCGGGACATCTTTTGCCACAACCACGCCTTTACCAAGGACTTTATCGCCAAATTCGGAGACGGCAGCTATTACTTGGGGGTTTGTGTCTGGTGTTGGAATCACCTCGAGCAATTTCAGGTAACGCGGTGGGTTAAAAAAGTGTGTGCCAACAAAACGCTGCTTAAACTCTGGGGCGCGGTCTTGGATTTGCAAGTGCATAGGAATTCCGCTCGAGTTGCTGCTAACAATGGCTTTTGTGCCAGTGGCTTCGACTTTCGCCCAGAAATCTTGTTTGACTTCTAAGCGCTCGAGAATCGCTTCAAAAATCCAGTCCACACCTGTTAATTTGCTAATGTCATCCTCGAGATTACCGAGTGTGATGAGTTGGGCGCACTTGGGGTGCATAAAGGCGGCGGGTTTAGCTTTTAAGGCTCGTTCGAGTCCTTTTTTGACAATTTCGTTTTTGTCTGTGCCAGAACCAGCAATGTCTAAAAGCAATACGGGAATACCAGCATTTGCCAGATGTGCAGCGACAGCCGCGCCCATTGTGCCAGAGCCGACAACAGCAGCTTTACGAATTTTCATGATGAACTCCTTGAGGGTGGGGATTAGGATTTTTGTACTAAGTATAAATTGTAGAACACTTCAGGGATAAAATCTAGCGGCTCGAGTACAAATAACGCGAAAGCGCTCATCAGGTCATCTTACCAATCAACGCTCGAGAATCTTTGACCGATAGCAATTTTTTCAAGTGCTAAGCGCACGTAATCCACCATTGTTTCGGGCAGGGTTTCATGCCAAGCCAAGTCATCGTGCTTGTCTGGCTCGAGAAGCATCGGCTGACCTTTCCAGTCTGATGCGCTAAAGAATACCCCAAGCCATTCTTGTCCATCACGTCCAATTTTATGGTGTTGAAGATGTACCATCTCGAGGTCAGAAGGGTTCACTACCAAACCAGTTTCCTCGAGTAATTCCCTTGTAGCAGCTTCGGACAAAGGCTGCCCACCATCGTGTCGCCCTGCGGGTAAACTCCATTTATTGTCCTGCCAGCCTGTGTTTTTACGATGCAAAAGCAGAATACTCGAGCCTTGGCGAATAAGAACAAAAACGCTGATGTTAAGCAAAAAAGGAGTGTTCACTCGAGGATTGTACGACTTTAAGTCTCGAGTCCAATGGCAAAAATCTCTGTATTTTGGAGCATAAGCTGCACCCGAGCTAAAGGACTTAAGGCAGGTCCAGACACGCTTTTTCCTGCCATTTCAGGGTCAAAAGCACTAAAATGACAAGCACATCCAAGAACTGGATGCTCGAATTCTGGGCGGTATTTGTATGCCATGGCTGTAATTTCTGGATTTTTGATGTATTCAACAAGGCATTTTAAGTGTGTACAATTTTTTGATAAAGCGATAAAGTGCTTTCCTAGAACACTTATCCCTCCAATTTGTGGTTTTTGTACTCGTACCAGAATGGCTGGGGTTGTACCGAGCTTGAATTCAACTGCATCCCAAACTTGGGGGAAATCAGAGATTCGAGCCACCCGTACTTTGGGAGCAGGTATAAATTTTGGTGTGCTGCTTGGGTTGGGTTTACCGATTAAAATATTCCATGAGCGAATGCCTAGCCAAGTAAAAAATCCTGCCACTGCCGCAACTGGGGCAAGCCACCAATGCTCAAGGATTTTACGACGGGTTAAGGGCATAAAAAAATGAGTTCATGGTTTTAAGCCAGTCACGAATGTAATGAGGTTCTCGAGGTCTCTTCCTTGGATGTTCTTAAAGGCTGGCATTTCTTTGTTACTTGAGCCGTTCGCTAACTGTTTAGTCAGAAAATTTGGATTCTTGGCTCGGCTCGAGGTTTTTAGGTTCGGTCCGATCAGTCCTTGAGCTTCTGCACCGTGGCAACTGGCGCAGCTTTGAGCAAACAAGGTTGCGCCGGGGTCTGTGGCTCGCAAGCGGGTTTTGGCAGCAGCAATTAAGTCTGGGACTCGAGCGCCAAAGGCTTTATCCTTATTGATTTTTAGGAATTCTTCCCAAGCAGCAATTGCACCTTTCGGATCGTTTTTGCTACTAAAACGAATGTTACCAATGGTTAGCCATGCTTCGGCATTGCCTAGTTTAGCAGCAGTTTCAAGTAAGGTCAGGGCTTGTTGGTTATCGCCATTAAAAAATAGGATTTGTCCGTATCGAGAAAGCGCATGGATATTTTCTTGGCTTGGTGTGGCGGGTGGCTTGTTTTTAGCAGCATCGGTAAATTGTCGTAAGGCTGCGCCATACCCTTTGGCTGCGTCTTCAAAACGCTCTAATTCCCATGCCACATCCCCGTACTTCAGGAGGGTATCGAGCGGAAATTCTAAGCGCTGAGCTTCTGATAGGTTTTCGTTTTTCTTGGAAATTTCGTTCAATTCGGTTGCCATTTTTAGGAGTTTGTTTTGATTGGCATACAATTCGCGTTCAACTGGTCGCAAAGCTAAATTCTCGAGGGTTGGTACTGCAAAAGCACTTAAACCGCTTAAAATCACAGCCGTTAAAATAAACAACACAATACCGCCCCGTAAACTGGTTCGAGATGAATTGGTAACTGG
Organism: Deinococcota bacterium; assembly: GCA_041179225.1. Lineage (GTDB taxonomy): Bacteria > Deinococcota > Deinococci > Deinococcales > JAAFIG01 > JAAFIG01. The sequence continues at coordinate 15,102 of JBEGTV010000005.1, forward strand.
TGTTTCTGTTGTGGCTTCGATGACTTGCAATATTTTGGCAGCTCGAGTTTCATCACGTAGCCTAAAGCGTTCATAATCTTTGGCTTGAATTTCTTGGTGTTCTTGTTGGCGTTCTAATTCTCGAATCTGCGCGTAAACGGCATTTAATTCGTCCTCGAGTTCGTCTTTTTTGGTTTTGACGCGAATCTGTGTATTGTTGCCACGCAAAGGCAATACTGCAAAAACAGCTAGTAAAACAGCCACTAAGCCAAGCAAAACAAACCAAGCAATCATAGGTGGGTACTTGCTCCGCTTCCCGCCACATGCCCCGCACGATCATGGTTGCGGTCACGCTGCGCCTCGAGTTGCCTACGCACCTGCTCGAGTGCGGCGGGGTTGACTTCTTCAGGGTTTTGATGGCTTGAGCGCTTTAAGTAATTCCACAACACACCCGCACCAATCAACAAGACCAAAACTGGCAAAATCCATACCAACATGTTCACTCCTTGAAACGGTGGTTTAAGCAGCACCGTATTGCCGTACTTACCCGCAAAAAAGGCTTTGATTTCACTTTCAGATTTTCCTGCTTTGACCTGAGATTTGACTTCAGCAAGCATACTACGGGCAAAATCTGATGGACTTTCGGTAATGGCAGAACCACCACAGACAGGGCAACGCAGTTCATTGCCAATTAAACGGGCTTTGTTCTCGAGTTCTAAATCGGTTTGGGCAAGAGAGACTGAGAAAAAGAAGAACAGCAGAAAAAAAAGAGATTTCATTGCACACCCACCAATTTTAAGCCAGCCTCGAGTTCATCGCGTTCGATTGGTTTTGGATAATGTTTTTGAATCACACCATTCTTATCTATAAAAAATGTTTCTGGTACACCAAAAAGTGCGTATTTAACACTGGTACGCCCAGCATCACTCGAGTCATCCATCATGATTGGAAAACCAAGGTCAAATTGATTCGCAAATTCACGGGCTTTGTCTTCTTTGTCATTATAAGCAATTCCAATAAAAATTACGCCCTTTTTGCTGTATTCAACGGCTGCCCTCGAGAACATTGGCGCTTCGTCTTTGCAAGGCACGCACCAAGAAGCAAAGAAATTTAAGACCACGGGTTTGCCCTTAAACTGCTCGAGTTGAATTCTGCCACCGTTAATCATGGCTAAATCAAACTCAGGGGCAACTTTGCCCTCGAGTGCCGCCGTGCTGGTATTCCCCGGTTGACTGGGACTCAGTAAACCGCCAAGCAACACCCCGAGAATAACAACAACCACGGCAATAATGATGATATTGGTGATTCCTTTGTTCACATATACTCCTTAAAGACAGGCACGGCAAAAAACTGATTTTCCTTTTGCCTTATGCCCCTACACCTTTTATCACTTCGCTCTTTTGTCTCGAGGTTTGCACTTGCACGGCTGGAATCAGGGTTAAACCCGCACCAATCACAATAATTAACCCACCGAACCAAATCCAACTAACCAGTGGACTGTTGATAAATTTAAGCGCCACTTGACTGCCTTTTTCATCTGCCGATAGGAAAATCACATAGAAATCGCCTAGAAAATTGTACTGCACAGCTGGAGTAGCAACATTCATCTGTTGGGTTTTGTACTGATTTTGGGCTGGAAAAAAACTTTGCCCATCTAAGATAATTTCGGCTGCATTGACAAAACGGTCTGGTTGTTCTTCACCCGCTAAACGAAGGTAGGTGATGTCGTGTCCAAGCACAGTTTTATTCTCGCCGATTTTGAAACTGACTTCTTGTTCGGTTTTGTATGCGCCGCTAAAGGCAATACCTAGGGCAATCACCACCACCCCAAAATGAGCAATGTATGCACCGTAACGCCGAGGAAAAGCATTCACGAGATCGCCAATCGCGGCAAGCCAAGATTGCCCAATGGCTTTTTGGCGGCTACGAATGGCTTTATCGGTTAAGCGCACCATCACAAAGATATTAAAGAAAGCTAAACCAACGGTTAGTACCACAGACCATTCCCTTGCACCCAGCCCAAAACCAACAATTGCCAGAATAACTGCCAGAATTGCAGGTATGGTCAGGCTGTCGCGTAGACTATCGCCTGTGGCGCGTCGCCAACCAAGGGCAGGTCCAATGGCTTGCAATGCCAAAATTCCCAGTCCAAGCGGCACACCAACCGCGTTAAAAAACGGTGGTCCAACCGAAGATTTCGCACCTGTAAAGGCTTCAACAAACACAGGAAATAATGTGCCAATTAAGACCATCGCAGCGTAACTCGAGAAGAGTAAATTACCCATTAAAAACGCACCTTCTCGAGATACGGGGCTATCTAATTGGTGTTCATCACGAATTAAATGCAGTTTTTGATAACCAATTCCTAGGGTTAGCACCAATACAAGTACCAAGAACCCAAAGAAGACTGGTCCAATTGCCCCTGCCGCAAACGCATGAACGCTTTGAACAATGCCACTGCGGGTTAGAAATGTGCCAAGCAGTGTACTGGTGAACGCTGCAACGATTAGACCCATGTTCCAACCCACCAGCATTCGGCGGCGTTCTTGGATTTGCAAACTGTGCATAAAGGCTGTAGCAAAAAACCACGGGATGACGCTGGCATTTTCAACAGGATCCCACGCCCAATAGCCACCCCAGCCCAGTACCTCGTAACTCCACCAACCACCCGAGATAATCGCAGCGCTTAAAAAAATCCAAGCGGTGGTTGTCCAACGTCGCGTTTGCACCAACCAAGCCTCACCGACCCGACCTGTGAGCAGCGCTGCCATGGCATAGGCAAAAGGAACGGTCAAACCAACAAAACCAATGTACATCAACACCGGATGCACCGCCATCATCCAATGGTTTTGAAGTAACGCATTTGGACCACGACCATCTTGTGGCGGAATCGGCACTTCAATAAATGGACTGCCGACACTGGCATTGACTCCCAGAAAAAACGCCAGCACAAAAAACAGAATTGCCAGTGCATACGGACGAAGCGCATCGGGCTTTGCCACCCACGCCAGCACCGCCGTAAACACTGCTAAAATCCATGCCCAAAGTAACAAACTGCCCTCGAGCGCTCCCCACAAACTAACAATTTTGACCCATAATGGACTGGTCGAAACACTATGGTTTGCCACGTACCGCACCGAAGTATCGTTGGTTAACAGTGCCACCCATAAAATCGCCAAGCCAGCACTCGAGAAAAGCAAAGTAATCCCAGCCGTGCGCCGTGCTGTAAGCTCGAGACGCGCATCCAGAGTTGTGGCTGCCCGCCAAGCGGTGATTGCCCCGAAAACACAGAAGACCAAGGCGATTAAAACCGTAATTTCACCAAACCAACTCATTGGCTGTCCTTGATGGCATCTATGATACGGCGATAATCGAGTTTCTCACCCGGTTTAGGCGCACGGTACTCCTCACTGTGACGCACAAGAAGTTCATCGGACTTAAAGGCATTGTTCTCGAGTTTGCCTTGAACAGTTACACCCATGCCTTCGCGGAATAAATCTGGTGGTGTTCCACGATGCGAAATCGGCATAATGGTTGTGCCATCCGAGATTTTGAAAGTGACTTCTAAGGTCTGACGGTTAAATTTAAGACTACCCGGTTCGACCACCCCACCAAGGCGAATCACCCGATTAGCGTACTTTTCTTGTTCACGACTAAACTCGGAAGGAGTAATAAAAAACACCAAGTTATTTTGCAGACTCGAGGTTAGGATAATGCCAATACCAATCAGCACCACAACTGCACCAATCAGGTATTTGGTATTGCCTTTCACGAGTCACCTTTCTTCAAATCGCGTTCTTGTTCTTTTAAGCGCTTATTCATCCGCACCAAATACCAAGTGTAACCACCAAGTAGCAAAATCGTCATGCCATACCCCCAGTACACAAACACATCCCATTGGTTCGGGCTACCTAACTGCTCAGTCATATACGCACCTCGATTGACAGGTTAATCATGGGCTAATACCCCTTTTAACTCGAGGTTAAGTTCTTGTTCCTCGAGACGCGCTTGCTGAGCCGCCAATTGCCCACGTAGACGCAACAAATACGCATAAAGCACGGTAAAACCCAGAAAAGCCAGTAAAAAACCAATCAGACTT
>JBEGTV010000006.1:0-17228 GCA_041179225.1 Deinococcota bacterium
AATTGTATTGGCATCAGCAGGTGTGGGTTACGTCTGGAATGCTGTGGGGGTGCAATGGTGAACACAATTTATTGGCAAGGAAAATGGATAACCAAACTTGAATTTGAAAGGCGAATCGGCAGACTGAGCGCATTTTTATTTGAAGCTGGTGTTAAAATCGGAGAACGAGTCGCGGTTCTAACGCAAAATCATCCGATTCTGCTTGAAGGGATTTACGCGGCACGAAAGCACGGTTGGCTTCATGTTCCACTAAATTACCGTTTGCCACCGCTTGAGCTTGCACCGCTCTTGAAATACATTGAGCCTCGAGTTTTAATTTATGCCAAGGAATTTAGCACCCAAGCTGCCCAAGCAAAACAGCAATTACCAGCATTACAATTGGTAACGCTTGAAGAAGTAGAAGCACTTACTTTGATTGGCAATGAAAAACAAGGCGAGGCAAGCTATCTTGCCCCTGCACCTGTCGGACTGAGTACGGACACGATAATGCTGCTATTCACTGGTGGCACAACTGGCACTGCCAAAGCCGCACAGATTACCCGAGAAATGTTTGAAACAAATATCTCTGACACGATTTCTTCTTGGGGTTTAAGCAAGAAAGATTGCACCGTGATTGCCACACCAATGTTTCACGCTGGGGTCAATGCACTGGCAACGCCACTGCTCGAGCTTGGTGGGCGGGTAGCCATTCTCGAGAAATTCACTCCAGAAGGCTATTTGCAAATGGTTGAGGATTGTGGTTGTACGCATTTATTTGCTGTGCCAACCATGTTCCAAAAACTGATTGAATCGGCTATTTTTGAGACTTTTGATTTTTCGCAAATCAAGTACGCAATTACAGGTGGTAGCCCATGTCCAAATCATGTCCGTGAAGCATTTAGGAACAAAGGCGTGCAGTTCAAACTTGGTTTTGGCATGACCGAAGCAGGTGTAAATTGCTTTACCCAGAATCTCGAGAATGCGGCGCTTAAACCCAACAGTGTGGGTTTTCCTATGCCAAACTTAAAAGCTGTGCTGCGCGATAAAAACGGCAATGAAGCAAGTATGGGCGAACTGACGTTATCGGGTAAGCAAATCATGGGTGGTTATTGGAACAAACCACTCGAGACCGCCGAAGTCTTAAGAACCATCAATGGACAAACTTGGTTGTTCACAGGCGACATAGCCACCAAAGATTCCGATGGTCATTACCGCATTATTGGGCGAAGCAAAGACATGATTATCTCAGGGGGTGAGAACATTTACCCGCTCGAGATTGAACGTGCCATTTACGAACACCCAAGCATTTTAGAATGCGCTGTTCTGGGCGTACCAGATGCCCAGTGGGGCGAAGTAGCACTGGCTGCAATAGTGACTCGAGCAGATGTAACACTCGACACTCGAGCAGATGTAACACTCGATACTCAAGAGGATGTAACACTCGACAGCCAAGCGGGTCTGACCGAGGAATTACAACGTTTTTTACGCACCAAACTAGCCAATTATAAAGTCCCTAAGCATTATGTGTTTCTCGAGGAATTACCAAAAAGTGCGGCTGGCAAAATCCTTAAGCATGTTCTGCAAGAACAATTTATTGCTAAGTCCAGACCTGTGCAAAATTCTCTTAACCATATACACACACCTGACGGGCATAGTCGCTCACCCCAACCAGAAAACACCTTGGTTTTGCTGCATGGAAATTATGCTTCGGGTCGTTGGTGGCAACCTTACCTCGAGACTAGCCGTTTCACCTGCTTTGCACCCACTTTACCCGGTTTTGCTGGTACAGTCCCACTCGAGAAAACCAGTATAAAAACCATGTGCAATTGGCTCGAGACTCAACTTCAAAGTCTCGAGCAACGTGTGCTACCGGGGCATGGAAAACCCGTGCTACTGGGGCATGGCAAACCCGTGCTACTGGGGCATGGCAAACCCGTGCTACTGGGGCATAGTCTAGGTGGTGCATTGGCACTTGAACTTGCCGCTCGAGACCCGAGTAGATACGCTGGGCTAATTCTGGTGTCCAGCCCAAGCCTAACAGGTTTTCCGCATAACCCAGCAGGGGATGTTATTCGCGCTGCAATTCCTCAGAATCGCGTTTTGCTCGAGCAAATTTTTAAGTTGCAAAGCCCAAAACTCCCCGCTCATACTGGCGAATTTTGGGAAGCCATCTTAGATGATGCTCAAGCCCTACCGTTTACCATTGGCAACGGCTTTGCGGTTGAACTCGGCACTTGGAATCGGTTCAAAACTGCCCAAGCACTCTCGAGCCTCCCAACCCTGATTTTAGCAGGTCAAGCCGATGTGCTGGTCACACCAAGTCAGACCCAAGAATTGGCTGCACAACTGCCTCACGCCATCCTTGAAACTCGAGAAAACATTGGTCATTGGCTACCTCTTGAAGACCCTGAATGGTTTGCAACTCGAGTCAACACTTTTTTGGAGAGCTTATGATTTTTACTGTCGGTGATTCAAGAACCCTTATAAGAACCATAACCGAAACCGATGTGCGCCTGTTTGCTGAAATTTCTGGTGACATTAACCCCATTCATTTAGACGGTACATACGCTGCCAAAACCCGTTTTGGCAAAAGAATCGTTCATGGCGCATTAATCGCCTCTTTTATTTCTAACCTTATTGGCAATCAAATCCCCGGTCATGGTAGCATTTACCTCTCTTCAAACCTCAAATTCCGCGCTCCAACCTTCATAGGAGATACTGTCACCACCACTGCCACGATTACCTCCATTCGTTCCGACAAGCCCATTTACACCCTCGAGTGTATTTGCACAAATCAACACAAGGAGGTCTTATGCCAAGGTGAATCAGTTGTGTTGTATGAGCCATGAAAAACTTTTACCTTCGCCTTTCGCCCTTCTTGACCATAAACATGCACCTGACGGTCATGGTCGCTTTGCCTTCCTAGGAGGATTTATGAACTGGAAAACGTTTTTTGCCTTGAGTTCTAGTGCTGCGCTTGCCCTTGCATTGGGGTTCTCGAGCGCTCAGCAAACAAGTGCTGTTAAGATTGGAAGTATTCTGCCTTTGACGGGTGCTTCGAGTGTTTCAGGTAAAGCTGCTGAGACGGGGTATCAGTTGGCACTCGCCGAAATCAATGCTTCTGGTGGGGTACTGGGTAAGCCTTTGCAGTTTGTTCTCGAGGACGATGCTTCTTCGCCAGCCACAGCCATTCAGACTTTTACAAAGCTCTACACAGTAGATAAAGTAGATTTTTTTGCGGGTGGTTTTGGTAGTGGTAATGTGATTGCTATTTCAGGTGCAGCTAAGCAATTTGATGCGTTTATGTACACGCTAGGTGCAGCCGCGATTCCCGTAGAAGATGCGTATGCCAATTATCCATATTTTTTCCATATTCATCCGTGGGCATATTACAACAATCAAGCCGTGGTGGATTTCTTTAAGTTCTTGCGTCGGGCTAAAAATGCCAAGAACATTGCGATTGCTTATGAAGATGGTGTTTTTGGGTCTGGCGCACCGATTTTTGCCGAAGCGATTAAAAAAGAAGGCTTTAATGTGGTACTGCTCGAGAAATTCAAAACAGGAACAGGGCAATTTGCACCGATTATTTCCAAAGCCAAAGGCTCGAGTGTGGATATTTTCTACTGGATTGGTTATGACGCAGATGCTTTACCTATTGCTCAGCAAAGCAAAGAACTCAACTTTAATCCCGGTATTATTTATGGTGTGCCAGCCAGTTGGCCCGTCGGATTTGAGAAGAATAAACTCAGTCAGGGCGTAACAGGGCTAAGCCTATGGTTGCCGACCAGTCCACTTAAAGCCAGTAAAGATTTTGTGGCGGCTTACACCAAGAAATTCAGTACCATCACCCAAGAATACATTGCCCCACTGGCGTATGTGCAACTAAAAACCCTTGCTGCGGCAATTAACCGTGCTGGCAGTACCGACAAAGAAAAAGTCGCTGCTGAACTTGCCAAAACCGATATTGCCACACCCTTTGGCAGACTGACCTTCTCGCCGAGCCTAAAAATCAAACATCAAGGCTTTAAGACAGGCGAATGGTTAAATTTCCAATTCCGCAATGGCAAACGTGTTCCTGTCTTCCCAATTCCAGTGGCTGGCGCACCAATAATTTATCCAGTACCAGATTGGAACTCGAGGTGAGAACCTAAAAGTGCATCACCAATTGGTGATGCACTTTTTTATTGATTGCCAATCCCAAAAATATTCTCTGGATCAAGGTGTTCTTTTGCACCTTTAATCCAATCCAGTCCCGCTCGGCTTTTTACATCTTTGACAAAACCAGCCCGCAATTTCCCAACACCGTGATGATGCGAAATACTCCCGCCATGTTCGAGAATGGTTTCACGGGCAGTATGCTCGAGAACAGCAAATTGCTCGGCAGGGTTTTTAACACCAGTCGCAAGGGTCGCAAGGTAAAAATAAACGGCTGCGCCAGTGTGATAAAGCTGGGTTACACGCCATGAAATCATTGGGTAGCCCGGTAAACCTAGGCGTTTATGTTCGGCGAGGACTCGGGTTTTGACGGCTTCACATATCTTGGGTAAGTCTGTCCATGAGACACTTGTTTCAAATGATTCTGCCATCACTCCAAAACGCATAAAAAAATCGCGGATATAAGCAATGGCGAAGGTTAGTTGATAGCCGCGTTTGCCGTTTTCGCTACCAGCTCTAAAACCCCGAAATTGACGCGCCAATTGTCCAACTCGAGCCGATTGTAGGGCAGTTTCTTGTTTAGAGCCTTCATACAGGAGCGTACAAGCACACATCGAATTTGGGTCAAACCCCAATGGACCAGTCACCAATGCCCGCTCGAGCTTAGATTTGGTGGCTTTCCAACCCAAGGTTTCTGGTTTTAAGGCTTGTCCAAATTGAAATTGCAAATTATCCATTAAACGCGCACTGGCTGGGTACGGTGGGTATTTTGCTAGTTCACGCATAAATTCGTAACCATCAGCAAAGTTCTTAAAAAGCACCGAATCAAATTGATGGACTTCTGGCAGGGCAAAAATTTTCACAAAGGCACTGGTGATAATCCCGTAATTACCTTCTGAACCAAACGCCAAGGTACGTGGGTCTGTTCCCATGCTTTCACGCGGCATGGCACGCCCTTCAATTAACCCTTGGGCTGTGACCATGCGAATGTCCAGCACAATATCTTCGATGTTCCCGTACCGATTTTTTTTCATTCCACTCGAGCGCGTCGCAATCCAACCACCGAGGGTAGAAAATTCGTTGCTGTCCGGTTCATGCCCTATCGTAAAACCATGCTTCTCGAGTTCGGCTTGCAGGTCAGAACCCACAATCCCCGCTTCGACATGCGCCACACGGTTTTCTTTATCTATGCTAATAATTTTATTCATTTGCCGCATGTCCACCGAAGCGATTGGACGCGGATCGTTGGGAGGGCAAGCCAGTGCGTGACTGACATTAGAACCACCGCCAAACGGCACAAGCAGCACATGATGCTCCTTTGCCAGTTGAACCAGTGTTTGCACTTGGGTTTCTAAAACTGGGTACACAATAATATCTGGCACTCGAGTTAAACGCCCATGACGAATTGCATGAACTTCCTCGAGCGAATGCCCATGTCCGTGTCTGCGCCTTGCATTGTCTTCTTGGCTATAACCAATATCGCCAAGGGCAGCTATAAAAGCGGGTAATTCTCGAGCGGCAGAAATGGCGCTTAAGTCATGAACCTCGAATTCGGGTTGTAAGACTAAAGTGGTTTTTAGAATCCCATTTGCCCAAGTTAATAAATTTGGCAAGCGCTTACCCGACATTTCATAACGCGCACCAATCAGTTTAACCCCGTTATTCTCGAGGTCAAGTCCAGAATCAGTGTAGCCCCAACCATCAAAGCGCTCACCACGAGGTACGGACGGATCAACGGCAAATTTCGTCATATGAAATAGTATACGCCTCTGGGTCAGGGCATCCAAGCAACAAATGAACGCAACGAATACCACAGCATTACCGTAGACCGCGCCCAGAGTATTCTCGAGAAGATAAAATAAGCGGGTAGCTCGAGCAAAAGCCGTGGCTCGAGACAAAAATCAAGGCGTATGGTCGTTGCTAAGGCAAACAGTTTGCGCTATAGTGAACCAGTCGAGGTTGAACCCGCAATTGCGAAAGCAGACCACTTCGATGTCCGCCCTTCACCCTTAAAAGGTGGTTAGGTTTCTAGCTGGGACTGGAATACACAAGAGACTGGGAGTAGTACAAAAAACCACTGTTACGGTGGTTTTTTGTTAATACTGACGATGTACCCGTTTGCCTGTCTTGGCAGCGCTTAATAACTTAAACAGTCTGACTTTGTTGCGGTTGTCTATCCTCGGGTGCTGTGATTCAAGGCTATCTCGAGGGTAAGCGCTTTTGACGAGTAGCACAATTTGCCTTATGGCTTTGTCAAAAAACACATCAAAAAAAATATCGTACTCGAGCATACGATTGTATTCATCAAAGGTACGATATGTGAAATAAGAATTATCATTAACCACATAAACCCAGCCTTGGTGCAGTTCTGTCACCAACTTGGGCAGCAATTGTGAATACTGCCAGCGCTGAGTATTAAAATACCTTTGGCTTGAGTCTGTACCTGCGTATACCAGACCTTGGTCATCGTTGCTCGAGTCGGTAAAGCAGTGGTTTGAGAAACTAATTTTAACAAGGTAAGGATTTTGCCGGTTGTCTTTCGTAGGTTCAAGATACGTGTGTTCAAAATCGTCCAAATGCGATAAATCAAAAACTTGACCATGATGCGTGTAGGGTTTCCAGTTCACAGTTTTCCTCGAGTCCATGCACAAACCAATAAAAAAACGCCCAGAAACTGGGCGCTGTATGTAGTCAATATAACCTGTTATGCAGAGTATGTCAAATCTATGCACTTTAGTCTGTGCTGAACACAGTTTTTACCTCGAGCAAAAAAGAAGGAAAAAGCTACAAACTAGCTCGAGCCAATGCCAAGCATTGGAGTACCAGACCAATTGGCGGTACTGCTAAAAGCCGATAAAAACTTAAAGCCCGAAAGTGCCATGCAACTGACCGAGATTTTTAGATTGGCGTATCAAGCTGTGACTAGAGCAAACACAGATTAGTAAATTATGCTATAAACAGAGAATCTTATGAGCCAATCTACTACACAGCCCGAAATGCAAAAACATTCCCTGGCACTGCCAAAGAAAATGGGCAACGAAGTATTAACCCTAAGCCATAGTGTCTTGTGTATTGGCGCAAATGGTTCTGGTAAGACACGGTTAGGTTCTTGGATAGAAAAAGATTCGCCACAAAGCGCTTTTGTACATAGAATTTCAGCACAAAAATCCCTTCAATTACCAGATTCAATTTCACCTACATCACTAGAAAAAGCCGAAAATAATCTACTGTATGGAAGCGCACATTCACATCCACCCGAACAAAGAGCCTTTATGCGAAATGGACATAAGTACCAAGATAAACCTTCAACATACTTACAAAATGATTTTGAAAAATTGATGCAGTATTTGTTTTCAGAAGAAGTTCAACAGAATGCTAACTTCAAGCGGTTAAACGCGCAATCAACTGGACGAGTTGAAAATTTCGTCAGTAAATTAGACCAGATTAAAAAAGTTTGGGAAGAAATACTGCCACACAGAGAGTTAATTATTGATGGGCTACAAATTCAAACGAAGGTAGTGGGAAGTCAAAATAGTCCGTACAACGCATCGGAAATGAGCGATGGTGAGCGCGTTATGTTTTACTTGTTAGGTCAATGTTTAGCTGCTCCAAGAAATGGCATTATTATTGTGGATGAACCAGAACTACATTTGCATAAATCGGTTCAAATCCCGCTTTGGACTGCCGTCGAGAAATTGCGCTCAGATTGCTTATTTGTTTACCTGACTCATGATGTTGATTTTGCCGCTGCCCATGAAACAGCCGAAAAGATATGGCTCAAATCATTTGATGGTCAAGTGTGGGATTGGGAAATAGTCCAAAAAGACCAAAATTTGCCAGATGGTTTATTACTAGAACTTTTGGGTAGTCGAAAGCCTATTGTGTTTGTTGAAGGTGAGAATGGAAGTTATGACATTACCCTCTGCCGTGAATTGCTTGAGGACTATTTAATTATTCCAAGAGGTAGCTGTACACAAGTAATCCAAGTAGTTGAGGCATTAAAAGCAAATAGTCAATTTCATCATTTAGAGATTTTCGGAATCATTGACCGAGACCGTAGAGTGCAAGCAGAGATTCAAAATCTTGAGAGCAAGGGGATTTATGTTCTTGGTGTTGCAGAAGTAGAAAACCTTTTTTGTACACAAGAAATTTTGGCACTGGTAAGCCATCAGCTTGAGCGTAATCCAAATGAAGATTTTTCAAAAGTTTCAGATTTTATTTTCCAGAAACTCACATCTGAACTCGAGCATCAAATATCTCTTCGAGTTGCTAGTGAAATCAGATTCCAATTTAATGACCGCTTTAAGGGAAAATCCAATGGTTCACAAGCAATAATTGATGAACTTAACAACGTTATTCAGAACTTAAATGCTGAGGGTATTTATGCTGGTTGTGAACAAGAATTTAATCATGTTGTAAATTCAAAAAACTATCGAGACCTCCTTAAAATGTTTAACAGAAAGTCCTTACCCACACAAATCAGTAGTCAAATAGGTTTATCCAAAAATGAGTTACCAGACTTGATAATCAGAATGCTCAAAGGTTCAAAAAGAGTTGAGGTCAAAACAGCGTTAAAAAGTTATTTTGGTGGATTTGCAGAGAAAATTAGATAAGAAATAAGGGCGTAGTTTAGGCTTTGCCCAACTCTTTCATCTCGAGCCATATCATTTTCTTGCTACTTTAAGCCCAAATTGTACCCTTTGACCATGAAAACCCTGATTCGTGAACAAGTCCAGCCTTTGCCTGATGCAATACTTGAAATACGCGAGTTGTTGTCTATTACCAAGACAGCGTTACCGTCAAATAGGAGGACTATGATGCAAGAACCAAGTATAGAGTCCAGTGGGAATGTTTTTACAGACCTTGGTTTTGACCCTGCCGAAGCTGCAATTTTGCAATTGCGCTCAAGACTCATCAATGATTTACGTGGTTTTATCAACGCTAAGCAATTAACCCAAGCCCAAGCGGTTGAACAACTCGGCATTGCACAATCTCGAGTTTCGCACTTTAATGCGTGGTAAGCATGATAAGTTTAGCTTAGAAATGCTGATTACCCTCGAGACGCGGCTTGGGCGTGATTCAGACTTGAGTTGGTTGGGGTTTGATACGGTTTAGACCGTCTGATGAATCATCGTCTCGAGTGGCGGAATGGTCTGTAAACGCTGATACGCCTCTAAGGTACGCGGATGAACCATGCGCCCTTTACTTTGTAAATAATGCACTTTGCAAGTCAGGGCTTCGTGGTATGCCCGTTCTAAGTCTAAAAAAGCCAATTCGCGGATGTTATCGTTGACCCCGCGTCCCGGTTCAGACACATCTGCCACATAAACACAAATCGAAAGTAAATTTCCATCTCGCGGTCCGGTCACATGTTCTTCGACGGCATCCAAAATCACAATATCGGTAATTCCCCACTGCTCGAGAATGACTCGTCCAGCCCGTCCATGGACGGCTAGTGGATGAACAGCATCAGCCTCTGTTTCTGGAGGTGCAAGCCGCAGTAATTCATGGGCGGGTAAGTCCCGTGCCACATCATGCAGCACTCCTGCTAAGTACGCCTTATCGGCATCTAAGCTGTGGGCTGTGGCAATATCTCTAGCGAGTGCGGCAACACGTTCAATATGGGCAAAGCGCTCAGGTTTCACCAGTTCTTGTACTCGAGATGCCCAAAAAGACACTGACACAGCAGGTAATTCTCGTAAAAGGACAGCCAACTCTATTCACTCCTTCCCTATTCCCAAGAGTAATTCTACCGCGTTCACGTCTTTTTGTCACGCATTTGTCAGTCATTTGTGAAACTCAGATACAAGCTACCAGCATTGGTGGGCAGACACTCGAGAAACACAGGATTTAGGGGCAGAAGCAAACGATAATACCCAGCAAGCAACCAAGATTTCGCTATTACAATATTTATTAAGTGCCTCGGGTGAATGAGCCTTAAGTGCCTCGAGTTCAAGAATAAAGCATTTCTATAATTCAAAATGCGTATGTAATGCAAGTAGCCTCGGTGTTAGGCTTGCCAAAACTCGAGAACGCTCAACTCGAGTTGCTGGATGGCAAATGCTCAAAGGTTTTCGTGGACTTGGTTTTTTCTTTATGCAGTACAGGGTAAAATGGATACTCGGTTTAACTTGCGTGTTTTTCTCGGTGGGAATTTCTTTATTAGGACCACCTTTTTTTGTTCGCTTTGTGATCGATGAACTCTATGCGGGGCGAGCCACTTTAGAAACAATTGGCTTAAATGCCTCATATATTATTTTAACCACGCTGGCAGCCAACATCATTGTGTTTATGCAGCGCCAATTTAATGTTGTCTCGAGTTACTTGGTGGCTTATGATGTCCGAAAAGCCATTTTTAATCATTTAACCACCTTAGACCAAACGTATTTTCATGTCACCAAAACAGGGGACTTGATGAGCCGATTAACTTCAGACTTAAACATGGTGCGTGAAATGCTTGGCTTTGGAATTAACGCGGGTTCGCAAACCTTGTTGCGTTTAATCATGAGTCTAGGTTTAATGATTTGGTTGTCCCCAACGTTAGGTTTTATTGTGCTGGGGGTGTTTCCTTTTATTGCGGGTTTACTCGCCATCATGGTTAGAATCATTGCTAAGCGTTATGTGGCAGTCCAAGAGCAGGTCAGTTTAATCAGTGCCAAAGCCCAAGAAAACTTTAGTGGTATTCGCGTGGTCAAGGGTTATGCCATCGAAGACCGTGAAATTGACGAATACAAAGGCATGAATGCCGAGTATAAAAAACGCAGCATGGCACTGGCACTAGCCGAAGCCCCTGAATGGGCAGCCGTGGGCATTTTTATGAACGCCATTTTTGTGATTGTGCTGCTGGTCGGTTCAAGAGAATTACTCTACCAAGGCGCATTATCGGGCAATGCAGCCGCAAATTTTGCTGGATTGACCCCCGGCAAATTTGTGCAGTTCTTTACTTATTTATTTGAACTGAGTTGGCCCATGTTAGCTGTGGGCTGGATGACCAATGTTTTCCAGCGTGGCTCGAGTAGTTGGTCGCGTTTACAAGAAATCCTTGATGCCAAAAGCATGATTACCGATGCTCGAGCCGACCCAAGTATTAAAGAAGTTATTGGTGCAATTGAATTTAAGGATGTCAGTTTTAAGGCAGATGGTCGGGCATTGTTATCGAACATCAACTTAAAAATAGAACAAGGCAAAACCATTGGCATCACCGGGCGTACTGGAAGCGGCAAGACCCTACTGGCACAGTTAATTGGGCGCTTAATTGACCCAAGCACTGGCACAGTTTTAATAGATGGTACAGATGCCCACAATGTTCCGATTCAAGTGCTGCGTGGCGCAATTGGACTCGTACCACAAGAACCATTTTTGTTCTCCGATAAAATATCTGAAAACATTGCCTTTGGTTTACCCAACAGCACCCAAACCGCCGAACCAAACACCCCAGACTTAGAGCGGGTCAAAAATGCTGCCCGAATCGCGGGTTTAAGTAAAGACGTACTGGATTTTAAGGAACAGTTTGAAACCGTTTTAGGTGAGCGTGGTGTAACTCTTTCTGGTGGGCAACGCCAACGCACCGCGCTGGCAAGAGCAATTGCTCGAGAACCCGCGATTCTGATTTTAGATGACAGCATGAGCGCCGTGGACACCGAAACCGAAAGCCGAATCTTAAATGAACTCAAAACTGTGCTGGCAAATCGCACCGTGATTTTAATAGGACACCGTGTGTCTACGTTGCGTTTTGCTGACCAAATTGTGGTTCTCGAGCATGGACGTGTTTTAGAAACAGGTAGCCACGAAGCACTCATTGCCCAAGGTGGGTATTACGCCGAAATGGAACGCAAACAAAGCCTACAAACCGAACTCGAGGAAGACGAAGCAAGCCCCACACTGATAGGAGCAAACAGCCAATGAGAGAAGAAGACGCTTTCCAAAAACAATTTGATTGGCAACTGACCAAACGAATTTTTGGCTACTTACGCCCGTACATCTGGGTTGCGATTGGCGCACTGGTCTTGGCATTTTTGAACAGTGCCACTAACCGGCTCTACCCGTTCTTACAAGCCCAAGTCATAGACCAATACCTGATTCCCAAAGCTGGCTCGAGTTTTGCGGCTGTTGGCATAGACGAGCGCTGGAATGGAATTGTGACCATCGGAATTATTATTGCCGTGGTTGCTTTAATAGAATTTGTGGTGCGCTTTGGCTTTAATTATGTGCTGTCCTATATGGGTCAGAGTGTGCTGTTTGACATTCGTGCCGATTTATTTTCTAAATTGCAACGCTTGCCACTTGCTTATTTTGACCGTAACCCTGTCGGGCGTTTAATCACTCGGGTCACTTCGGATGTGGACGCAATCAATAGTTTTATCACCGACGGCTTAATGACCTTGGTACAGAGCATTTTTGTGATTGGAGCAACTGCAATTTTGATGTTCACCTTAAATAGTAAACTGGCATTGGTTGCCTTTGCGGTTGTGCCAATTCTATTTTTTGCACTCAGATTTTTTCAAACCCAATTTCGTAAAAGTTACCGTGAAATCCGCATCAAACAAGCGATTGTCAACACTGCTCTAAACGAAAACATCACGGGCATGGGAACAGTCCAAATTTTTAACCGCGAAGCACGCCAACGCCGTGATTTTGACAAGCTCAACACCGATTTCCTCAAAGAATTCTTAAAAGCTGTGCGCTGGTTTAGTTTTTTCTTCCCAACCGTTGGCATTATTGGCAACAGCGCACTGGCAGCCGTGATTTGGGTTGGTGGCGGCGATGCAGTCAGAAATGCCGTTAGTATTGGTGTGCTGTACGCTTTTACTCGGTATGTCTTCGATTTTTTTCGCCCCTTAGAAGATTTAAGCAACGTCCTCAACACCTTACAAGCCGCCATGGCAAGTGCCGAACGAATCTTTGGCATTTTGGATGAACCCGAAGTTGTGACCGACGCACCCAACGCCAAAAAGATTGTGGGCGGGTTCAAAGGCGAAGTGCAGTTTAAGGATGTTTGGTTTAGTTATAAACCCGTTGGCGAAGAGGTTCTCGAGACCGATTGGGTACTGCGAGGCATCAACCTTCACGTTAAGCCCGGGCAGAGCGTTGCCTTGGTTGGGGCAACGGGCGCAGGAAAAACCAGCATTATCAGCCTAGTCTCGAGATTCTATGACATTCAAAAAGGCAGTATTTTGGTGGATGGCACAGATGTCCGCGAAATTGTACAACGCGACCTGCGAAAACACATTGGGGTGGTGCTGCAAGATGTTTACCTTTTTAGTGGCACAATCGAATCAAACTTACGAATGAATGATGAAAGCATTCCACTCGAGAAAATCATCCAAGCCTGCAAATATGTTGGCGTACACGACTTTATCTCGAGTCTAGCCAACGGTTATAAAACCGAAGTCAAAGAACGCGGTGCGACCCTTTCGACTGGACAAAAACAGCTTTTGGCGTTCGCTCGGGCTTTAATTGCTAACCCTGATATTCTGCTTGTGCTAGACGAAGCCACTGCCAATATAGATACCGAATCCGAACTGCAAATCCAAGATGCGCTGGCTAAAGTCATGCACGGACGCACCAGTATTATCATTGCCCACCGCTTAAGCACGATTAAAAACTGTGACCGAATTATTGTGATGCGAAAAGGCAAAATTGTTGAAGAAGGCAGCCATGATGAGTTGCTGCGGCACAACGGGTATTATGCCACGTTGTACAACTTGCAATACGCTGACCAAGAACTGGCGGGCGTGTAGCTCTTACGAACTCCCCCCCGCAAGCGACCCAAGCCCGTGAGGTGCTGCTTTAGGGTCAAGAAGCGGCGACCCCTTCTTTCTCGTGGAATAGCACCTGTCGGGCTACTCGCGCCTCAACGAGGGGGTTTTGGTTTTTTGGCTTGTTCTAACCGCCACCGAGTTGCGATAGGAATTCTTTATTGCTGTCGGTGCGGTTTAGACGCTCGAGGAGCATTTCCATTGCTTCGGCGGGATCCATGTCAGAAATGACTTTTCGCAGTAACCACATTTTATGCAGAACATCGGTGGGCAGCAGCAATTCTTCGCGGCGCGTACCAGATTTTAGAATATCAATGGCTGGGAAAATTCGGCGTTCCTCGAGACGACGGCTTAAATGCAGTTCCATATTGCCTGTGCCTTTGAATTCCTCAAAAATCACATCATCCATTCTCGAGCCAGTTTCGACTAAGGCAGTTGCCAAAATGGTTAAGCTGCCACCATCTCGGATTTTACGGGCAGCCCCTAAAAAACGCTTTGGGAAGTACAGGGCGTTGCTGTCTAAACCACCGCTTAGCGTGCGCCCTGTGGCTGGTGTGACCAGATTATTGGCTCGAGCCAAGCGCGTGATGCTGTCCAGCAAAATCACCACATGCCCGCCTTCTTCGACAATACGTCGCGCCCGTTCATGGACAAACTCGGCAACCCGCACATGGTTTTCTGGCGGCTCATCAAAGGTACTTGCCACAACTTCGGCAGTGGTACTTTCCCTAAAATCGGTGACTTCTTCGGGGCGCTCGTCCACCAGTAGCACAATCACTTTAATTTCTGGGTGATTGGCGGTGATGCTGTTAGCAATTCGCTTTAAGAGGGTGGTCTTACCCGCTTTGGGCGGTGCGACAATTAAGCCGCGCTGCCCTCGACCAATTGGGGCAAGCAAATCCACGACTCTCGAGGCAACCGTAGCGGCATCGGTCTCGAGGATAATCTGAGCATCTGGGTGTTCGGGAATCAAATCATCGAACTTAGGGCGCAAGGCGGCGGCAGCAGGGTCTTGGGAATTGACCGCTTCGACCCGAATCATGCTATTAAAACGCTCGATTTCTTTACTCGGACGCGCCACGCCAACCACATAATCGCCAGTGCGAAGTTGGAATTGCTTAATTAAGCCCGCCGAAACAATCACATTGCGCGATTCAGGGGTAAGTAAGCTATCCTGCAAGAAGCCGTAGCCATCCTCAGAGATTTCAAGGAAACCCTGCGCCAGACTAAACCCATCCCCCTGCGCGTGTTTCTCGAGAATTGCCAGTACCAGAGCCTCTTTTTCAAGGTCTTTGGCGTTTTCCACCCCAGCTTTGGTGGCAAGAAGATGAAGTTCGGGAAGGATTTTTTGTTGTAGCTCGAGATAATTCATTGAGGACTCCTGACGATTATGAACACTGATTTTCAACAGTAATTGTATTATTGATTAAGTCAACAAGAAACACAACCTGAACGTGTTCAGCATCTCCCTCGTCACCCCATAATGAAACTCCATATTTCGGATTTGGTGGTACAACGACCAAAATTTGATTTGTTAGCTCTGGCATCTCTTTTCTGTCTAAGAAAATATCTTCTATCAATTCCTCAGTTAAATTGATTGTTTTGGAAAGCGTAATTTGAGAAACTGGAAACGTAGAAGGATAATCAGAATATGGAAAATTAGCATATTTTTGAATTGGTTGAAAATGGGTAACTTTAGGAATTTCCTTATTGCCTATTTGATACTTCATTTGACAACTGTCATAAATGAATCCGTACAGAAAAGGTGTTATTGACAATTTACTTTGACTCAAGTCCATACCAAGGGAAGACAAGTCAAGCATCATTAAATGATGGATGTCTTCGTCAAGTGAGTCTCGAGAAAACCCTTTTAACACTCCACCGAAATACCCAATTGAAGTAGCTACTTTGCTGGTAATTTCACAACAGAAAAGTTGGTCTCTAAAAATTAAAGTAGGCGTATCAAATCTTTCGTAAATAAATGGAATTGACATAATAGTGGTGTCCTCGAGACCATCCTACCAAAATTCTCATCGTCTCGAGGCGCTAAAGTTTTAGCGCTAATCGCAAGCCGTCATCTACTAAATCCATCAGTTCTTCGGGCATTGTCGAAACGTATTCTGTTAAAAATGCCTTATCTACGGTAAGAACCTGTGAAACATTGACCACACCATCTCTTGTTAAACCTGTTTCCTCGCTGGTTAAAAATAAATTACCAGGTGCGTCGGCTCGAGTTAGATTGGTTGTAAAAATCACAACAATCACGGTTTGAATTCGGCTTTTATTAAAATCAGTGTTGGAAATAACCAGAATTGGTCGTCTGCCACCTGGTTCAGCAGCTACAGATTCGGGTAAATCTGCCCACCAAATTTCACCTCGAATCAAGACCAATCCTCGTCGGGTAACGAAGCCATTTGTATTTTGTGTAATTTACTGTCTAGTCTCGAATCGGAATCGGTATAGACGTTATTAAGTTGTTCAGTGATACTTTTTTCTTTTGCCAGAAAATCATTCATTGCCTGTGTGAATAATTCACTACTCGAGATACCCTTGGCTTTGGCGTAACGTTCAGCTTGGCGTTTGGTGTTTTCTGGAATTTCAAGAATTGTTGGCATCGTACTGTTTATCGTAGCAAAATTCTAACTTTACTGCTCGAGACTAGCCCACCAAAATTCTCATCGTCTCGAGGCTATCAGCTTTGGCTCGAGTTTAGGCTGTCAAAATAGCGTGGTTTGTGAATTTGTGGTTTTTGTCGTCTCGAGGTCATCACCATATTTTTCTTTGAGTTGCCTTCTGAACACATCAAGCGAACCTTCGTGATTCTGCAAGAACCAATGCAAATGGTTTTTGAGGTAGTTGCTGCGTAAATCTGGGTCTCGTAAGTCGTTGGGGATTCGTTCCATGCGTGGGTCTATGCTGTCAAAACCAGTGAATTCTTTTTGTAGGCGCTGCTCGGTCATACTTACATAATCTGGGTTGATTTCAAATCCAATGCAGTCGCGCCCAAGTTGCTGACAAACCCTTGGGGTCGTACCACTGCCAAAAAATGGGTCTAGGATGGTGTCTCCATTACTGCTCGAGGCTAGAATCAGGCGCTCGAGTAACCCTTCTGGTTTTTGGGTGGGGTGGTCTTGGCGGTTTTCGTTGCAGTAATGAACATGCGAGAATTCCCAAACATCGCCGGGGTTTGCGCCGCGCATGTTGTTGCGTTCTCGGTAGTATTTTTGTGGAATTCGCACCGAGTCCAAGTTAAAGTTGAATTGCTCGGTTTTGGTAAACATCAAAATATCGTCGTGGCGTGGTGAGAACCCACGGGTTTTTCCGATGCCTTGGGTG
>JBEGTV010000007.1:0-16750 GCA_041179225.1 Deinococcota bacterium
TCCGCCTAGAATCCCAATCGTACTACCAGGCAGAATCATATTTGTACCTGACTGTTCTCGAGAACCGTTTTTGTTTGTTTTTCACGAAATAAGTGCAGATTCTCTCGAATTTTTTGGTATTTATTGCCTAGAATTGCTGCCGCTAAAAGTGCTGCGTTAACAGCACCCGCTTTGCCAATTGCCAGTGTACCAACTGGAATTCCGGCAGGCATTTGCACAATGCTTAGTAAACTATCCATGCCGTTTAGGGCTTTACTTTGTACGGGTACACCCAAGACTGGCAGAACGGTTTGACTGGCTGCCATTCCGGGTAGGTGCGCTGCGCCACCAGCCCCTGCAATGATCACTTCGAGTCCTCGAGACTCGGCGCTTTTGGCGTATTCAAAGAGTAAATCTGGGGTGCGATGGGCGCTCACCACTTGTATTTCAAAGGGTATTTCAAGGTCACGCAGGGTGCTGGCTGCGTGTTGCATGGTTTCTAGGTCGGATTGGCTGCCCATGATGATGCCAACAAGTGGGTTCACGGCTTCTATGCTAACAAAAATCTGGGTGAGAGATTAAGCAAAATTAAGAATGAGTCGTGATTTGCATGACCATTTCCCAATGTTCAAGTGGCAAGGTTTGGGTTGTGGTTGGCAAATTTTCTAAGTTCTGAGTTGCCCAGCGTCGGGTTTCTTCAGAAGCCTGTGGGTGTTCACGAACTGCCAAAAAAATCGCACTGGCTTGTGGGAGTCGCTGGATTTTGCACCATTCTCCAAGCAACCTAAATGCCTCGAGCGCTCGAGGTATGGCTTGGATTTTTTGGGATAATGGTAGGGCTTGGTAAAGGGCTTGTTTGCATAAGCTCAAGTCTTGGCTGGATAAGCCTAATTGGGCAAGGTTGGTCAGGGTCACGACTTCACCGATTTGGTCGTTTAATTGGCGGCGTAAGTTCAGGCTGGTTTCGAGGTGATGTTTGGCTTCTTGAAACTGCCCTAGTTTAGTAGTGACATACCCTAGATTTGAATGTACTAAGGCAATGGCGCGTTGATGGCTTTGTTGGGTGAAAACGATTAAGGCTTCTTGGTAGTTTTGGTAAGCCAACAAAAAATCACCTTGGGCTTCGTAGATATTGGCGATGTTGTTGTGCAGGATGCCTAGTCCAGATGTGTTACTGGTGAGGTGATAAATCTGTTTAGCAGCCATAAAATGAAGCAGTGCTTGAGGGTAATCGGCTTGGCGTTTGGCAATGTTGCCGAGCATATTCAGGCATTCGGCTTGTTCGGCTTGGTTAAAATTTGATTTGGCGAATTCGAGTTGTTTTTGCGCTTTAGAAAATTGCCCTTGCTCAAAGGCAATATAAGCTATATTCATCTGCGCTCGAGCTTGGGCTTGTGGCATGGCTAATTTTTGATAGTCCAGCACGGCTTTTTCGAGATATTCGCAAGCTGGCTTGTAATCTCCAAGTAAACGCAGAAATACGCCATGTCCAAACGTAATGGCAGCTTCGAGTGGGCTACCTCGGGCGGGTGTACAGAGGTTCAGGTTTTGCTGCGCTTGGTGATACTGTCCGCGAACCTCCCAGAATTCGCAAAGTAAATCAATCACTTGAAGTATTTGGTTTGGGTTATGTTCTGCCCAAAATGCCCATGCCAGATGCAAATTGGCGTGTTCTAATGCCATGATGTTTAAGGTCTCTGGTTGGCGTTTTTGCGGCTGCCAAGTGAGGCAACAAGTCGCGTAAAAATCGGCATGTTTGGCTTGTAGGCTGGGCAGGTCACGGCACTGTGCCGATACAAATTGGCGTATCATTTCATGACAAATAAAGCGATCATGGGGGTCGCGGCGTACTAAGCCTTGTTTAATCAGGGTCATTAAAGTCGGGAGTTCTGCCCCTGCAACGGCTCTTAAACCCGCTAGACTCGAGCCTCCATGAAACACCGATAAGCCCATTAACACGGTTTGTTCTTGGCGGTTCAATTGCTGCCAAGTGCTGCTAAGAACAGCATCGAGGCTCTGATGACGGGCGGGTAAGTCATGGTTGGTTGTACTTAACCACGTTTGGTTTTGACGCAGTTCTTGGAGCATCTGGCTTAAACTCAGTACCCGTGTCCAATGGGCGGCTAATTCAATGGCAAGCGGCAATCCTTCAAGTAACTGTACGATTTGCCGAATTTGTTCCGTTTGGTTTTGATTGATTTCTAATGTGCCTAAACGCTGGGCTGTTTTTTGAAATAGAGCGATTCCAGCCGATTCCGACTCGAGTCCAGCGACATCTAAAACCACTTCTAAGCCTAATCCCAAAGGTAAACGCGAAGTCAGCAAAATTTTGAGGTTTGCAGCAGCTTTGAGCAGGCTTTGCAACCATGAACCAGTGCTTACTAAGTGTTCAAAATTATCTAAGACCAGCAGGTAGTAGTTCTTTAATTTGTGTCATGCTGACCTCCAAGTGAAAATTCGCCCAGCGAAGCCCTAAGTTTATCGAGTGCATATTTCAAACGACTTTTGACTGTCCCCAATGGCACATCCATCTCCAAGGCAATCTCTTCTCGAGACGCACCCTTAAAATACGCTAGTTCCACAGTTCGACGATGATTTTCCGATAATTCAGCCATTGCCATTCGCACTTGCACAGCCGTTTGTGCTAATTCTGCTTGCTCAAGTGGGGTAGCAATGCTACTGGCTATCGGGAGCGGTTCGCCTTCTTCGTCTTCTAGAGGGGTGGTGTACCGTTCACGGCGCAGTGTATCTATAGAAGCATTACGCACCAAAGTAATCAAAAAGGTAGACAAACTGGCTCGAGAGGCATCGAACAAACTGGGATTTCGCCAGAGTTTCATAAACGCATCTTGCACAATTTCCTCGGCTCGTTCCTTAGACTTTGATACCCGAAACGCCAAGCCAAATAACAAACTCGAGTACCGATCATAAATTTCGGATAAGGCAGCTTCGTCACGCCAAGCAAAACGCGCAATTAACTCCGCGTCGGATAACTCTGGCAGGTTCATACGTGCCATTCTAACCAAAGAAGACTTGGGCAGTGAACCCACCCAATTTGGAATTAGCGAATAAGTCAGTAGCATTAAACATCCTCTGATTTAATGTACGCGCACTTATCTATAAAAGTTCAGCAACCTTAAGGCTTTAACAACCACAATATTTTTTGCTCAAACTGCCCCACTCCTAGGTCATTGTTTAGTAGGCTTCCTAGAAGTCCAAATAGCATTTAGCCTTTGTCTAATACCAAATCTATTTAGATAATCTCGAATCCGATAATCAAGTATATGTCGTCAAAAACACTGTTTGGAATCAAGCAATACTATCTACCTAAAGTTGGTATAACATCAGTGCAAGTAAAACTACTTCAAGACAAATCAAGCACTTATGGCTTAGACTTGCAGCATGTTCTGGCGTGGTTTTCGTGCGATGTTCCCGTTGTACCTTGGTGTCGTCCCTTTTGCTTTGGCTTACGCAGTCACGGCAAGGGCTTCGGGATTAGGGATTTTTGAAACGCAAGCCCTTTCGGTTTTGGTTTTTGCAGGGGCAAGTCAGTTTAGTGCCGCGCCTCTTTTGGGGGCAGGAGCAAATGGCTTAGCAATTATCCTCACCACTTTTTTACTGAATGTTCGGCATTTGCTGTACGGCATTTCAATTGCTCGAGTGCTACCCAATATGAGTTTCAGGCAGCGTGTTATTGGTGCATTTTTTTTGACCGATGAGGCTTTTGGAACTTTCCTTGCTAGTGGTGTGCATGATTACCGTTTTTTACTCGGCGCGAGTTTATCGTTGTTTGCTTCTTGGAATGCCTTTACGCTGGTTGGAGCATTGGCTTCAAGTCTTGTACCCGATCCTGTGGCGTTGGGTGTAGATTTGGTTTTTCCACTGAGTTTCTTAGCGATTTTAATTCCAATCCTAAAATCTCGAGTCGAATGGTGGGTGGCATTTGCTTCGAGTCTGATGGCGTTTTTGCTGGTACCACGTTTACCTTCTGGCTTAGGGATTTTACTGGTGGGAATCTTGGGGAGTTTACTGGGAGCTTGGCTAACGCAACGCGAACCAATTGAAGCCCCTTCACTCGAGGGTATTGAAGCCCCTTCACTCGAGGATGCAGCACGGGAAGTCGCATGAATTTCTGGTTGACTGTGCTAGGAATGCTGGTGGTAACATTCGGCTCGAGATTAACAGGAATGTTACTGACTGCCCCATTGCCCCCATTTTGGACTCGTTTTGTGCGTTTTGTGCCGATTGCAGTATTTACTGCACTTATTATTCCTAGTCTCGAGGGTTCTCGAGGTGAGGCACTGCCTAGGGTTCTTGGGGCGGTGCTGTGCGGATTTTTAGCTTGGCGGACCAAGCAACTTTGGATTGGTTTATTTGCTGGGATGCTTGGTTTTTGGTTGCTGCGTGCAATTGGGTTGTAAGTACCGCAATTTAGTGGGTTGTAAGTACCGCAATACAATGGGTTGTGAGTACCGCAATACAATGGGTTACGACCTAGGCAAATACGTTTGTAGTTCACAATAAATTTGTAGTTTTTCACACCTAAAAACAATTTTGGGTGTATAACCAAGTCATGAAAAGATATTCGGTAGTGCTGGCTGGGATTTTGGCAATGGCTTGCGGCAGTGTTTCCGATTCAGCCGTGCAAAGTGGGGTCGCCTCGATTGTATTTGTGACTCAAGTACCAATTGCGCCAGACTTTACAACCATTGGTTCGACCTTTGGTAATCATTTATCCAGCATGGAAGCCGTGGCTCGAGGTGGCGATTTATACATTCGTTACACCGATGGCAGGCTTAAGAATTTAACGGCGGCGGCAGGTTATGGGCTGAGTGGTGGTTTACAAGGCGCAAAAGCCATTGCGGTGCGCGACCCGCATGTCTACTGGGATGGTAAAAAAGTTTTATTTAGTATGGTGGTTGGCGCTCCGACAAAACAGTACGATTATGCCACCTATTTTTGGCAGATATACGAAGTGACAGGCTTAGGGGCAACCCAAACACCGATTATTACAAAAGTTGCTAATCAGCCTTTGTACAATAATGTCTCCCCGATTTACGGCACAGATGACCGAATTATTTTTACTTCTGACCGCCCAAGGGATAACTCGAGTCACCTTTATCCGCAGCGTGACGAGTACGAATCAGCGTTCACCAACACGGGTTTATGGAGCTTAGAGCCTGTTTCGGGCAACTTAAAACTCTTAAATCATGCGCCTAGTGGTAATTTCACTCCAACTCTAGACAGTTTTGGACGAGTTATTTTTACCCAATGGGATCACCTTAAACGCGACCAACAAGCCGATGCTGATAAGTACGCAGGTGGTTCAAGTGGCACATTTAATTATGCTTCTGAAAGCCCTAATGCCGCTAAACTGAATTCTCGAGCCGAAGTTTTCCCTGAGCCTCGAGTTGACCAAGAAATTGCTGGGACAAACCTGAACAAACACGATTTTAACCAGTTTTTTCCGTGGATGATTCTCGAGGATGGCACGGAATCCGAAACCCTGAATCATGCTGGGCGACACGAACTGATGAGTGGCGATGCTAGAGGCTATATCGAACCAAGTTTAACTGATGATAATGCCTTACAAACCTTTAGTCCGCCAAATTTAAGTCAGAACACCAATTATATTGAAAACATGTTCCAAGTTAAAGAAGACCCAAGTCGTTTAGGCACATATATTGGCATCAACGCCCCTGAATTTAACACCCATGCTTCTGGTCAGATTGTCAGTTTGAACGGAGCGCCAAACGTGGCGGTTAATCAGATGAGAATTTCGTACATCACGGCTCGGGCTACTGCCAATCCAACACCAGATAATGCAGCCGCTAACCTTGATCATTCTGGTATGTACCGTGATCCCTTGCCGCTAAAAAGTGGTGATTTAATTGTTGCCCACACCGCAGAAACTCGAGCCGATAAGTCTGGTAGTAGCATGACCGCCTCGCGTTACGCTTACCGCTTGAAAACCATGAAAAAACTTAGCAATGGGCTGTACGCTGCTAATCAGCCATTAACCAGTGGAATCAGTAAAACCCTTGAATTTTGGAGTCCAGATGTTAAAGTCACCTTCTCTGGCAACCTTTGGGAATTACAACCCGTGGAAGTAATCGCCCGAACCCGACCAGCTAAACGCATTGAACCACTGCCGAGTCTCGAGCAACAAGTTTTTAATCAAGCTGGGGTCAGCCAAACAGCCTTAAAAGCCTACTTAACCAGCAATAACCTTGCTTTGGCTGTGGTTCGTAATGTCACCACAAGGGATGCCGCCGATAAACAACAGCCTTTTCACTTAAAAGTCCCCAATGGTGTTCAGAGCTTAGGGGTTGATTACAGCGTCGGACAAAAAATTTATGAAGTCGCTAAACTTCAATTTTTCCAAGCCGATTTAATTCGTGGTTACGGCGGAACTGCCGACCCCCGCGACGGACGACGAGTCCTTGCCCAACCTTTACATGATACCAAAGCTGTCTCGAGCAACACTGCCTTTACCGATTTTACGCCAAGTAGTGGCAGTGTGACCGTCTCGAGTGATGGCAGCGTAGCAGCCTTTGTGCCTGCCAAACGCGCTTTAAGTTGGCAATTGACCGACGCGGCTGGAACTGGCGTGGTACGTGAACGCTACTGGGTCACTTTTCAACCGGGCGAAGTACGGGTATGTGGTAGTTGTCACGGCTTAAACCACAAAGACCAAGCGGGACAGGGCGTGCCAAATAATGCCCCTAAAGCCTTGCTCGAGTTATTAAAGAAATGGAAAATTGCTAATCCATAAGTGCTGTACCTGATAAGCCATAACTCAATGCCAAAATTATGGCTTATCTTGCTATTCAACTTGGGCTTCATTATACTCTGTGGTATTCGTTATAGTTTGTGAATAACATTGAGGGAGTCAAATGTTTGCTCAAAACTTGCATATTTTATTAGAGGATGCTTCAAAGCAAGCCCGCAATGTCGAATTGTACTTTCGAGGCAAAGTCAATCATCACCTTGTTTCTGGAAGTGTTTTTGTGGTCTCAGGCGAAATTCAACACTTTGCTCTTGGGCAGCACTCAGGGCGCACTGCTTTGCAATACTTACCGCAAGTTGACCTTGTAATGGCAGTTGCCTTACCACTAGAAAAAGCCCCACCAAGCAGAGACCAAAATACCCCAGATACCCACGAAGTTTTGCGGCAACTAAAAATTATGATTTTTGGACCAGAGCAAACCATTGAACCTTCGCCGATTCAAGTGCCTGTGACAAAAAATCCAACCATCGAACCAGTCCCCAATCCGCCCTATTTATACAATCAAGTCGAAAGCATTCTGCACAGTGTATTTGGTACAGGTGCAAGTATTCAATTGAGTAAAATCGCGCAAAAATTCCCACCTCGAGATCAACCATTAGCGTTTCTCTTGGAATGCAAGAACTTATTAGTTCCAATGATTGGGGAGGAATCAGCTAAGAAAATGTTAGAACACCTTTATAAAGAAATCTAAGGTACGTGATAAGCCGTTTCATGATTAGAAAATATGGGAGTATTTATGGAAATCGTAAATGTTGCATTTGACTTTGTGTTAATTGGAGTTGCCATCTGGATGATTATGGTGGTTCGCGCATCAGGCTTAGGTGGAGTGATGGGTGGTACTCTAACCAACATCACCATTGGAGCGATTGTACTAGGTGTTGCCCATTTAACAGAAACCCTGACCTTTGAAGTCTTAAACCTTCAAGACATCGCCCTTGGCGAATTCATTCACCGCATCATTGTGTTGACTGGTTTTGTGTTCTTGATTCTAGGAATTCAAGGACTGAGTAAATTACGCCGCCCAAATTAAAAGCCTTTAGTCTTAGTCAAAGGATTTAAGGAATCTCTGCTCATAAATCAGCAGAGATTCCTTTTGAAAAACCAGATCACCTTGAACCCAAACTTGTTGCACATCGGCTGAACTGCCAAGCGCAAAGACACTTGATAATAAGCGCTCGAGATCATCGGTGTGCTGCATCAGCACCGCCAATGGCGACTGTTCAGGCGGACGTAAATAAAGGGCATCAAATGCCTTCCCGGTCATAAAATCCCCAGTTAAGTCTTGCAGATTAAGCGCTTGGGCTCCTGCTCGAGTCACCAAATACAACAGTTGCGTAGGTGAAAGTTTTGCGCCATCTGGCATCAGTTGCTGCATAAAATAGGCTTGCAACCCTTCTTTGAGCATTCCAAAACCTGTTCCGCCACCAACATCCGTACCAAGTGACACATGCACACCAGCTTCTAAGTGTCGTTTGAGTGGGAAAAAACCACTGCCTAGGCTTGAGTTACTGCATGGGCAATGGCAAACACTGGCTTTAGCATTTGCCATGCGCTTTAACTCTGAATCTGAAGCATGAATGTTATGCGCTAGAACCGCTTGGCGAGAAATCAAACCTGCTTGTTCATAAGTCTCGAGATAATCCAAAACATTTGGGAATAAGCCGCGCACCGTTTCGATTTCTTGAAGATTCTCGTTAATATGACTGGTGAAACGCACCGTTGGAAATTCTTTAACTAGGGCAGCGCAAGCCTCGAGAATCCCCTCAGAAGCCGATAAGGAAAACCTTGGCGTAACTGCGTACAATAAGCGCTCATGCCTATGAAATGCTTCGATTAACGCCTTACCTTCGGCATAGGTTAAATCTGGGGTGGTATGTAATTCTGGTCGCAGTAACCTGTCTGACACGACTTGACCCGCCACAATTCGCAACCCAGAACGCTTGGCTTCATTAAAAAATACGTGCATTGCACTGGCAAAATGCGAACCAAAAACCAGTGCTGTGGTCGTGCCATGCGAAACCAAACCATGCAGAAATTCTTTTGCCACAGCTTGTGCAAAAACTGGGTCGCCAAATTTTGCCTCAGTTGGCAAGGTATTCTTCCCGAGCCAATCAAGTAAACCCATGCCCAAGCCGCCCAGTACCCGACCTTGAGGATAATGCACATGCGTATCAATGAACCCCGGCAACAACAAACCACCACGTAAATCAATGATTTGTGCTTCTGGAAACTCAGCTTGCACCACACTAAACTGGTCGCAACACACAATTTTTCCAGAATTATTGACCAGCACCGCCCCATCTTCGAGCGCCACCAGCGCATCAGGGTTGGTAAAGGCATTGTCTGGCGTGTGCAGAATGCTCGAGCGGTAAAGTTTCATGATTTTGCCTTTTTGATTGCCCAAAAAACGGCTTCTGGGGTGGCTGGCGATGCTAACTCGAGACTCGCGCCTGAGCCAAAAGCGGCAGCAGCCGTTCGCAGGGCTTCACGCACTGAAATAGCGAGCATAACAGGTGGTTCACCAACGGCTTTTGAGCCGTAAACCACACCAGTCTCGCTGGCATCTTGTAAAAAAGCCACATTGAAAACTGGCGGCATTTCCGAAAAACTCGGTAGTTTATAGGTACTCGCACTTTGCGTGGACAGCCGTCCTTTGGAGTCCCAACGTAAATCTTCTAAAGTCAGCCAACCAGCACCTTGTATGAATCCACCTTCGATTTGACCTATGTCTATGAGTGGGCTTAAAGAATCACCAATGTCGTGCAGAATATCCACACGACGCAGGGTGTACGCACCTGTAAAACCATCTATTTCGACTTCGGAAACCGATGCGCCATAAGCAAAATACTTAAATGGATTACCGAACATGGCTACCCGATCCCAATGCAGCCCTTCGGTACGAAAAAATCCTGATGCAAACAGCGAAACCCGCTTATAATAGGCTTCCGAGACAATTTCGGCAAACTCGAAACTTTTTGGAGGGTAGCCAATCGCAAAAACCTTGCCATTCGAGAAAACCACGTCATCGGGATGCACCCCAAATCGGCTCGAGGCAATAAGTGCTAAACGTGACTTAATTTGTTCACAAGCATTTTTGACTGCCCCACCATTTAAGTCCGTGCCACTCGAGGCGGCTGTAGCACTGGTATTGGGGACTTTATCAGTTCGGGTTGGTGCGAGTCGCACATGCTCGAGATTCACGCCAAGGGTGGTGGCAGCAATTTGCAGCATTTTGGTGTGTAAACCCTGCCCCATTTCTGTGCCACCGTGGTTAATCAAGACACTGCCATCTTTGTAAACCATCACCAAAGCGCCAGCTTGGTTATAGGCAGTAAAGTTAAAGGAGATGCCAAATTTTACGGGGGTGATGCTGATGGCACGTTTTTGATTGGGATGCTTAGCATTAAACACCGTAATCTCTTGTTGACGCTGCTTGAAATCGCTGGTCTCGAGTAAAGTTTGCCAGACCCGAGCCATGCGGTTTGAATCCTTGACGATTTGACCATATGGTGTGGTTTGACCTGCTTGATAAAAGTTTTTAGCCCGTAATTCTTCGCCACGCACGCCCAAAAGTGGTGCGACTCGCCCAAGAATATCTTCGATCACCAGCATTCCTTGAGGTCCGCCAAAACCACGAAAAGCCGTTTGCGAAGTTTTATTGGTTTTACAGACTCGCCCAGCCACGCGAATATGAGGAATAAAATAAGCATTGTCAATGTGACACAAGGCGCGAGCCAACACAGGTTCGGATAAATCCAAGCTCCAACCCCCATCAGAAAATAATTCTGCCTCGAGTGCCAGAATTTTAGAATCTGAATCAAAACCAATTTTCCAACGCGCTAAGAACGGATGGCGTTTACCCGTCATGGTCATGTCTTGAGTTCGATTCAAGCGCAAACGCACTGGTCGCCCTGTGAGTGTCGCGCCGAGTGCCGCAATTGCTGCAAAACCATGAGGCTGCATTTCCTTACCGCCAAACCCACCGCCCATGCGTAAACACTGCACGGTCACAGCATGACTTGGCAACCCCAGCACATGGGCAACAATTTCTTGGGTTTCGGTGGGGTGTTGCGTGCTGCACTGCACAAAAACCTGACCAGATTCGTCTACAGAAGCCAGCGAAGCGTGAGTCTCGAGGTAAAAGTGTTCTTGCCCACCGATTTCAAACTCACCCATAAAAATATGTTTAGCTGACTCAAGCAGGGCAGTATCGCCGCGCTGGAGTAATTGGAGATTGCCTTGGAAGGACTCGAGTCTCACCGCGTCTTGTAAGGTGATGACTGCATCCAGAATTTCGTATTCGACCTGAACGGCGGCTGCACCCATTTGGGCAGCGAAAAGCGAATCAGCTAAAACCCAACAAATCGCATGACCGACAAACATCACTTCACTTGGGAATAGCGGCTCGTCGTGCTTCACTCCAGCGTCATTGACTCCAAGCACATCGGCAGCCGTTAGCACCCGCACCACACCCGCAATTTTGAGTGCTGGCGCAATCTCGAGCCGCAAAATTTTTGCATGAGCATGAGGCGACTGCACAGGGTAGGCATGAAGCAAATTGGTCAAACGGTTTCCAAGGTCATCGGTGTATCTGGCTTGCCCGGTCACATGCAGCGCCGCGCTTTCGTGTGAAATAGACTGCCCAACAGCGCTCATAGGTTCACCTCGGCAAAGAATTTAAGCAATAACTGTTCGAGCATGGCTTTTCGGTACGCGGCACTGGCGCGGTGGTCGTCCAAGGGTGTACCAGAATTTGCCATCAGTTGAGCGGCAGCCGTCACATTCTCGAGATTCCAGATTTGACCCATTAAAAAGTTTTCCGTCTCGAGCGCCCGAAGTGGTGTTGCTGCGACACCACCAAGTCCTATTTTAATGTTCTGCACAGTATGATTCTCGAGTTTCAAAGCAATGCCCACGGATACACTGCTGATGTCATCCATTTTGCGTTTTGAGATTTTATAGAATTTTGATTTTGGAGCAAGTGGCAATGGAATCCGAATGGCTTTAATAATTTCACCATGCTGACGCAGTGTTTTTCGGTAGCCCGTAAAGTACGTTTCTAATGGGATAACTCGTTCGCCATTTGTTGACACCAGCACCACACTCGCCCCCAATGCCAACAAAACTGGCGGTGAATCCCCAATCGGCGATGCCGTGCCAATGTTCCCACCCAGTGTGGCACTATTACGAATCAATCTCGAAGCAAACATCGGAAACCATTGGTGTAAAAGCGGAATTGAATCACCAATTTGATGCTCGAGTTCAGATAGGGTTAAAGCCGCGCCTAGTTCAACAAAATCTGTTTGCCAATGTATCTGACGCAGTTCTGGTAAGTGGTCAATTGCAATTTGTACAGCCGCCCGAGCAAACCGCAAATTAACTTCAACCCCCCAATCTGTTCCACCTGCCACAAGTTTGGCATTTAGGTTCTTCTCGAGTAAAATAAGCGCATCTTCGAGATTGGCTGGACGATAAAAGACAGCATTCTCAGATTCTATTTTGGCAACTCGAGCTTCGGGGGCAGCAATGTTTTGCCGCAACCTCAAGGCATCGTTTGGGTATGGTAATCCCAAACCCAACGCCGCATCTTTAATTGAACGATAGCCCGTACAACGACACAAATTACCAGATAACGCCTCGAGATCAAAGCCTGAGCGGTTTGGGCGGTAATACTCATCCGCCATACTCGAGATAAAACCGGGTGTACAGTAGCCGCACTGCGAACCGCCAGTTTGCACCATTGCCGCTTGTACAGGATGCAATTGATTTGGTGAGCCAAGTCCTTCGGCAGTCATAATTTCTTGACCAGCCAGACTAGCCATTAAAACCAAACAAGCATTGACCGATGTCAGTCTCGAGCCAGTGCCAGAGGCTTTGGTGACAAGCACCGCACAAGCGCCGCATTCGCCTTCAGCACAACCTTCTTTACAACCCGTCAAACCCGTTTCTCGTAACCAATTGAGTAAAGTCGTGTGCGGCTCAAAAATGGTTGCAGTGGTCGGCTTGCCGTTCAAGACAAGGTTAATTTCTGACATGAGCTAATTTACAATAAAAGTGTCATCGTTTGGAGGCTTTAATCCCAAGGGATTGTTGGTACGCCACCAATCGGTCTGGCTCGAGCTTTTTATTGCGAATGGCTTTTTGTACCATACAACCAAATTCGGTGCTGTGGGTACATTTACGATATTTGCACTCGGCGGCTAGGCTTTCAATGTCCGAAAAATCGGTTTTTTCAGTATCCCAGACGGCTATTTCTCGTAGACCGGGGTTGTCTACCAATAAACCGCCATTGGGGATAAAATACATCGTTCGAGCCGTGGTGGTGTGCTGACCAAAATGTTCGCTTTGCGAGTCGGCTGTAATGGCTGCTATTCGTCCTAGAATTCGGTTGGTCAGGGTAGATTTACCAACCCCCGACGAACCAATCAGGGCTATCGTTTGCCCAACCCGAAAAAATGGCGTGAGTTGCTCGAGTCCTAGCCCCTGAGAAGCACTGAGCGCAAAAACCGTTAGATTTGAAGCAATGGTTTTGACTTGATCAAAAAAAACATTTACATCCGAAACCAAATCTGCTTTATTCAAGACAATCACAGCTTCAGCCCTACTATTCTGAACTGCCGTCACATACCGCGTCAGCCTAGGAAGATTAAAGTCATCATCTAAGCCACTGACAATAAACACCGTGTTTACATTGGCAGTCATGACTTGTTGGGTACTGGCTTTAGGGCGTTTGCTTGTGCCGCCATGAACTGCCCTCGAGAATTCGCTAAAGCGCCTTAAAATCTGCACAATTTGCAAGGTATCCGCCGAAGGTTGCACCACCACCCAATCACCAATCACGGGCATGATTTTATTTGCACCGTGCAGTAAAGCACCGGGTAGCATGGCAGATTCGGCACTTAACTCGGTTTGGATTCTAAAAGTGGTACGGTCAACCCCAATCACTCGAGCCGGTTGCAAATTAAGTTCGGGATTAAGATTCACAAATTCTTGGTACTCGGTGGCAAAAAAATCTGTCCAACCCAAATCCAACAAGGCTTGGTTCATACGCTGCGCCAAAAAACAAATGTCTTCACCATCCTTTTAGAATACCAACAAATTAGAGGCTCGAGTGCAGAAAATTGAAATCTCGAGTACAATGATCCTATGAAAAATCTTTGGGTTTTGGTTAGTGCTGCCCTTCTTGCTGCTTGCGCTCCTGCTGTCTCGAGTACACCAAAAATTTGTCCGCCTGAACTCAGCACACCCATTCTTTCTAGCAGTCTCACCCCAGACACCGAACCAGATTCGTTTTGCTTTTCTGACATAACCGATGCCGAACCAGACCCGAAAAAAGCGGTGTTATCAAACACCATCACCGTCCGTGGAATCAACCAAGTTGTGCCAATTAAAGCCAGTAACGGCACAACGGTCTATGTCAACGACCAGTACCTCGAGTATTTCTCGGATACTTCCACACTAAAAACTGTGAAGGCTGGCGATAAAGTCAAAGTTGCGGTGAGTGCCAGTAACATGCCAAACTCTGACACGATTACAACGATTACTATTGGTTTGGTCTCGAGTACCTTTAGAGTCACCACCAAGCGCTGAAACTCGAGTTACCACCAAGCGCTAATTCTCAAAAACATTCTTAAAGCCTGCATGTTAGACTTATCCCATGACCACTTATCGGCGTTTGGGTAGTTCTGGCTTGCATCTTTTTGCTTTGGGTCTTGGCACGATGCAGTTTGGTTGGACGTGCGATGAAGCGCGTTCTTTTGAAATTATGGATGCGTACTTCGCGGCGGGTGGAAATTTTATTGACACTGCCGATATTTACAGTTCTTGGGCAGAAAATAACGCGGGTGGCGTGTCTGAAGAAATCATTGGGCGTTGGGTTAAGGCTCGAGGTAATCGTGACCAATTGGTACTAGCCACCAAGGTGCGCGGCGCAATGGGAACAAATTTTTCGCAGGGGCGAAACACGATTTATCAGCGTGAAGGTTTATCCAGAAAATGGATTTTGAAGGCTTGCGAGGATAGCTTAAAACGTTTGCAAACCGATTACATCGATTTGTACCAGGTGCATTGGGTGGATACCGAAACACCAATTGAAGAAACACTGTCTGCTCTGACCGAACTGGTCAAAAAAGGATATGTGCGCTACATCGGGTGCAGTAATTTTAGTGCTTGGCGTTTAATGCAGTCACTTTGGGCATCGGACAAGCATTCGTTAGAAAAATTTGTCAGTATTCAACCCGAATACAGCCTTGTCCAACCAACAAGGGCTAATTTTGAACGTGAACTCGCTAAGGTTTGTCTCGAGTACGGCATTGGGGTGATTCCGTACAGCCCGTTAGCGGCGGGGTTCTTGACTGGTAAGTACCGTCGCGGACAACCCCTGCCCGAGAGTGTGCGGGCGGGTGGGATTGGCGAAGGGCGAATGAATGAACAGAATTTAGATTTGGTTGAAAAACTGATTCAAATTGCAACCGAATTAAACACAACAGCAACTCGAGTGACACTGGCTTGGATGTTGGCTCAACCATTTATGAGTGCGCCGATTATTGGGGCGAACAACACCACGCAACTCGCGGATTCTCTTGGGGCAATTGATTTAAGCCTGACAGCAGATCAACTCAAAGCAATTAGTAGTGTCTCAGACTGGACTCGTGCCAGAACTGACAATGAAAATTAAAAGACAGTAGAATGCGTTTATGTTCATACTTTCCGAAGCGAATCAGAAATTAGCCGATTTGTTATTGCGTCAAGAAATTCTGACTGCTTCGGAATTAAATCAAATTCTTGAACAGCACAGCTTAATTGGTGGGCGTTTAGCCGATTTTCTAATAGACACAGCCATTGTCCCAGAAGCCTCTTTGTTGCGCTTGTACCAAAGTGTTTTTGGTTTTGAATTGGTTGGTTTTTCAAAGCTAGAAACAATTGATCGCCAAATAGCTCGAGTTATTCCAGCCCAATTAGCTCAATTACAAATGATGATTCCTTTTGCCCAAGAAGGCACAGATATTCATTTGGCTTGTCTCGAGCCACCAGACTTAACGGCGTTGGCTCAGATGAAGGGTTTAGCCAGTAAGCAGATTCAAGTGTTTTTAGCACCACGCGATTTGATGCGTTGGGCAATCGCTAAGCATTATCCAGAATTGTATTTAACCCCAGTGAATCCAAATAGTTTACAAGACCCTTTTGAAAACCGTATTGGGCATCGTTTAATTGCCGCAGGACTACTGACCCGTTCTCAACTCGAGGAAGCCCTTTTAGAACGCACTCCCGGTAAGGCTGGACGGACTGGCGAACTTCTGATACGCATGGGCTACATTGCCGAGGATGATTTATACCGTTCCTTGGCGGCTCAAACCAAGATTCCATTTGTAAAAATCCCGCTCGAGTACGTTATTCCTAATGCTGTAGCAGCGCTTTTTACTCGTGCCGATGTGACCCGTTGGCAAAGTATTCCAGTTTTTGAGGATGAAACCAGTATTACAGTTCTCACCAGCGAACCCCATGTCATTACAGAACTTGAATTGCTTTTTGAACGCAGTTTAACCCCCATGATTTCCACACCGACGCAAATCAAATTCTTAGCTCAACAACTCGAGACCGAAAGTTTGCCCTTGGTGCGCTTATTATTACAACAAGACTTGCGGCTCGAGCAGCGTGCCAAAGCCATGCTTTATGCCCAAGAACAGAATTTAGAACTCACCGAAGCCTTGTTAGCCCTTGGTTTTGTTAGCCAAGCTAAATTAGAAACCATGCGTTTAGCCATTCCAAGCGAGGAGGTTATTCCGACTGAACAACCTTGGGAATTGTCTTTTTCTGGTCGCTTAGCCCATAACTTAGCTTCGCAACTTGGAGTGACTTATGTTGACCCCACTGAAAGCCCCCCTGATCTACGTTTAATGACTTTAATTCCAGAAAAAACCATGCGTCAATACTCGTTATTTCCGTATCAAAAAACCAGCCGTGGTTTAGCTGTGTTAATGA